>JAYVOP010000255.1:0-18107 GCA_043757865.1 Verrucomicrobiales bacterium
AGAAGTATTCATGCCGCCCCTCGTCGGCGGGGATGCCCAGACTGTCAAGCCGAGGGCCGCCGCCCTTGGGCAGCTCCCCGCAGGCTCCAGGCCCCAGCGTCGAGATGAAAGCCCTCCGTCCGAGTCGGCAAAATCAACCTCTCAAGGAGAGAGCGCGCCCCCGCCACAGCGCGGCTAGGGAATAAATTTTAGTCGAAAGTGCAACACCGTTGTAAAACAGTCTTTTTATCAAAGCATGGGCGAGGGTTGATGCGTAAGCGTGCCCCTGATCTGATCCAGGGAGGGAAATAAGATCTGCGCATCAGCGGGTTCGATGGGTTCGATAGATAGCAAGACATCCAGCATTGTGCTTTGATCCGCATTGAGCTAGCGATGGCTCCCTTATGAAGTTCACGAAGTCACTCTTCCTATCACTCTGGCTCGCCACCGCGGCTGGGGCTTTCGCGCAAATGTATTCCCCGGACACGCAGTATCATGATGTGGTCCAGCGGATTTTCCCAGTGGAGGCTGCGCGCGTGTTGCTGAGCCAATATCCCACGGCAGCGCAGTGCGAGGTGACATTCTCGGCTAGTGGAACGCCAGACGGGCATTTCCAATATACTCTGGGGTGGAAAGTCTCCGGTAAGGAAATTGCAAAGTGCGATCTGAACTACGAGGAGGCAGATTTGCTGAAAGGACCGGACTTCTATCGGGAAATGTTTACCAAGATAGCTGCTGCAATGCCAAGGCCAGCCAAGACGTTGGCCCCGGAGCCGACCAGTTCGGAGTTATTGAGCGAGGCGTATTGGCGGGGCGCTGAGTCGGCACATTCTGTAAGATTCGAGACCATGCTAGTAGCAGAGCGTTTCCGTCAGGCACATGTCGGACTCAAGCATCCAGCTGAACAAGCGGAGCTGGCCGGAATCCTGACGCATGGAGCCCTTCCCGGCCTATGCCAACAAACCCAGTTGGACGCGCTTTGGCTGGCGCGCGGGGCCGCCTGGGCCTGCTGGGCAGAGAAGCTGGCTGGCAGTAAGCTGGAGCCCAACGCCTGGGTGCCCACCCTTCTGTTGGCGGGACGCTGGCCAGCGGCTACGGAGATGTGGAAATCAATCAAGGATGCTGCCTCGCCCATTCAGCACGGTTGGCAAATCTTGGCTAAGGATAACCTAGGTGCCAGACAGATGCTGATGCGCTTGGCGGAAAGGGATGTGGGGTTGATGGCGCTGCCAGTAGCCGCGTGGACTTGGGATGGTTCCCCTGGGTCTGCGGAGTTTACAGATGATCATTTGCCGCTGCTGCTGCCCAAGTCACCAGAGCAAACTAACTTGGTGGATTACCTTCCTCAATTGATCATTAAAGCCCGTATGGGAGTGAATCGGGAGCACCTCAGTTCGCCCTCGGAGCATCTTGCGAATTACTCCAAGACGATCCAGACCTTGGGCAAAGAGTGGCTGAGCCAGGGGCTGGATGAATCCCAGGTGACCTCCATTTTAACGATCGCCCGTTCCATGGAATTGATAATGAAGGAGCACGCGGAAATCTCCGATTGGCTAGCGCAGGCGACCCCATTATTCAAACTAGGCTCGGAAGGCCTGACGGGTAAGCCGCTGCTCCCAATCACGGCCACCTCTCCCGCTGACTTTCTGCACTATGGCTGGGAGTCCACGGGCCTGCATGTGGCGGCTGGTTTATCATGGCTGCGGACTTCAATAGGGGATTACGATGCAGCCAGATCCTTTGCCAAGCTTTGGAAATCTCACCTCCCTGGAGCCGGGGCATTTCTGGCCCGAGACGATGAAAAATCAACCACACCGATCCCGCTCAAAGACTGGTCCAGCCTGGATCTCCTGGACAATGGGCTGGCATTCTACTATGCCATGCGCAAAGCTCCCGCCGACAGCAAACGACTCGGCCAAGACGGCCTGCGCTCGGTCGCTCGTCGCTGGCTTTCGCCCGAAGTCGCGCGGATCGCGGTTCACGAAATGTGTGCTAGCAAAACCCCAGAGCATACGCAACGCGCCCTGGTCATCCGCGCCCTAAAAGAAGGCGGGCGTCCATTGGCGAGTGCGTTTTTCATTGGTTACACGGAACCGTTTAAGCATCTCATGGGACTGCCTGATGTGCTGGCAGCACGGGCACCCTACACCAAAAAGGGCCCTGGTTTCGCCACGCTCTACCGAGAATACACAGCGAAGCACGACACCCATGGCATGGCCATTGAGTTCGAGAAAATGGCTTATGAAGAGGAGAGTTCTACGAGAATGCACGACAGTTTCCGGGCCTATGTGTGGGCCGGAGATTTTGCCAGCGCAAAGCGTGTGCTTTTTGAATCCGAGGTGATTCCCTGCGGTTCCATCGATTTTTCCAATACCATCATGGAGGAGGCCTGGCTGCTGGGATGGCTCACGAAAGATAAGGCATTAATGGACTATGCGATGGAGCAGGGAAGCTGTTATAGCACCTCGGATCTTTACGCTCGAATCTTAGCCGCCCTCGCCAACCGTGACTATAAGCAGGCGGAGAAACTCCTGGATGCCTGTATTGAACGCTACGAAACCTCTCCGCTCCGCACGGCCTTGAAATCTTTCTTCCCGCTCTTTCCGGCCCTGAAAGACCCCGCCCACGCAGATCATGAGAAAGCGCTGGACCATTTCTCCAAGATTGACATCCATCCGCATTATCAGTGGTTCATCCTCAAGGCAGCAGACTTGTCGCCCGACGATGCTGCCCGCTTTCTGAATGCATCCACATGGAACAAAAACAGTCCCTGTTTGGTGGCTGCGCTAAAAAATGACAAGGAAGCATTTCTCAAAGCCTACCAAGAGACGATGACCACAAGATCGCAGGGAAACATCTTGCTAACCTGCTGGCTGGCGCAAACGCAGTTCGGCGTGGAAGCGCCCAAGCCAGCAGCATCTCAGAAGCCCAAAGATTTCGTCGTCTGGCAGGAAAAGATCACCAGGCTGGGCAAGGCTCGTCAGGAAAAATCATTTGAGATGGAACTGAAGCTGAACGCTGCCACCACGGCAGATGAAGCCTGGGAAAAGTTGAGTTCACTGCGGGATCGTAATCGGCTCAACGCCGCTCTTAAAGCCGCCCGCAGCAAGGACGAGGCCACCAGTGCCAGGGATCAATGGTGGCGTGGGCAAATGGCTGCTGCCAAATTTTTCCTGGCACATTATCCCAAAGATCCACGCGCCATGCAGGCCGAGGCAGTGGCAGTGGTGGCGCAGGATAGCCTATCCGAGGGCGATCCCGTGAAGCTGAACCCGGAATGGATGAAGCTCCTGCAAAGTGCAGAAGACGTTCCCAGCGAACTCAAAGCCGCAGTGGCATTCGCGTTGCTAGGGCAACATCTGAGCGCCCACCGAGATGATGAGGATCAGCGCCCCTTTCTGGCGGAAGTGGAGGACTTCGCCAAGCAGTTCCCCCAGTCCCCAGAAGCCGTGCGTGCCCTGCTCTGGGCGGTGGGCACTTACGCCGAAGATCCTTCGGCTCAGGGCCTAGCGGGACTCAAACGGCTAGCCGAGGCTTCGCAAAAGGAAATCGTCAGCGCAGCCACCCAGGCCCTCGAAAAGCGTGCCTTCCAGGAGAAACTGCACCAGGAGCCGCTGAATCTCACCTTCGAGGCCACGGACCATGGAAAGGTGGATGCTGGCAAACTCCGGGGCAAGGTGGTGGTGCTCGATTTCTGGGCCAGTTGGTGCGGCCCCTGCATGGCCGAGCTGCCAGACGTCTGTGAACTCTATGAAAAGCAACACCCCAACGGCTTGGAAATCCTAGGCATCAACCTGGACGATGATCCGGCGTCTGTGGCCACGGTGCAGAAAAAGTTCAAGATGCCTTGGCCCCAGCATTGTGATGGCAAAGGCTGGGAAACCCCTCTGGCTCAGCGATTCGACGTGCACTCGATTCCCTCCGTCTGGATTTTCGACAAGAAAGGAATGCTGCGTTTTAAAGATTTGCGCGGAAAGGAACTGGCTGAGGCAGTGGCTAAGTTGTTGGAGGAATGAGTAGTTATGAGGCCGTAGCTAGCGCCTGCGCAGCAAGGCTCAAGCATGAAGGGATGTGAAGATGGTGATGTTTTAGCATCTGCGGCGGATTCGCACTGGGAGTGGCGTGACTCTGTCCGCCATCTCGCCAAGCCGAGTCACAACCAGCGCTATGTTTTACAACGGTGTCGCACATTCGCCCTAAAAACCGCATAGGAATCCTTCAGGGCGGCCACCACAGCGCTCCAGGGGGCTTCTACAAAAAGGTAGGCACGGAGCCAGCGGAGGTATTTTAAGCTGCGTTGCGTGAGCCGTTGGAGGTCCTGCTAGAGCATTGGTAGCGCCTCATTGTTGGCAGCCAGTGTCTCTGCTTTCTTTGCGAGGCGGCGGGCTTTGCGTTTGATTTCGCTGGTGTTCCTCACCCCTTCTTCTCTGGCTAACTTTTGTTCAGGGATCACCATCAGATTGTGCGCTAGGCAGATCAACGTGGCCTGCATCGTTTTCGGGGAGTCAAAGCGGGGGCCTCGGAACTAGGCTACTACGACAAGCGCCCCCGGCCCAAGTCCTGCGTGCCTGCCGCTGCGAACTCCTAGCTTGCAATTCCCCGTAAATGCAGCGCCAATGCGCCCCTGTGAAACTCTCCACCCCTGAATCCCGTGCTGGTAGCCGGGAACGTCGCTTTGCCATCTTGTTATTCCTAGCCGCCCTGCTGGTGGCTGGGGCGTTGCGTCTGCCCTATTTAGAAGCGCGTCCGATGCACACGGATGAGACCACGCAGGCGATTAAGCTGCGGGATCTAACCAACGGGAAATACACCTATGATCCGCTGGAGCACCACGGCCCCACCCTGCTCTATGCGGCGGAACTGCGGAACTGGCTGCGGGAGCGCAAGGCCTTTGCAGACCTCACGGAAGCGGATCTGCGGCTGGTGCCGGTGTGGTTTAGCCTCTGGCTGGTGGCGCTGCTGCCGCTGCTGCGGGGCGGGCTGGGCTGGCTGGGGGTGGGCTGGGCGGCGGTGTTCTTGGCGGTCTCCCCTAGTATGGTTTTCTATAGTCGGTATTTCATCATGGAAATGCTGCTGGTCTGCTTTTCCTTCACCACCATCTTGGGGGCTTGGCGCTTCTATCTCACGCGCACGCCGGTGTGGCTGTGGCTCTGCGGGATCAGCGTGGGCCTGATGCATGCTACGAAGGAGACGTTCGTGATCCACCTCGCAGGGATGCTGGGCGGGGTGCTGCTGGTGAGTGGGATGCGGCATCTCTCGGGCGGCCAGAGGGTGTTGAATCGGCATAAGCTGGAACCCATCACTGCGCGGCATTGGCTGACGTTCCTGGCCCTGGCGGTGGTGACTTCTGCGGCCTGCTTTAGCCAAGGCTTCACGCATCCTAGCAGCATCCTGGATAGCGTGCAGACTTACTTCAGCTACGCCCAACGCGCGGGCGGTCAGGGGCATCAGAAACCGTTCCTTTATTACTGTCAATTACTGGGCTGGAACCATGGTGGGAAATTCTGGTTAGGCGAGAGCAGCGGGAGATTTCTCTGGACGGAATTACTCATCCTCAGCTTCGCAGTGCTGGGCATGGTGCGCTCCTTGGGCGGCCAGGGGAAAGGCTACCGGAGGGAGCTAGGGCTCTTCCTCACGGCGTATGCGGGGCTCACCTTTCTGGCCTACTCATGCATCGCCTATAAGACGCCGTGGTGCATTCTGAGCACGCATCTGGCGCTGATTCTGCTGGCGGGATTTGGGGTCAGTGGCTTTCTCAGCATGCTCTATGCGGACTGGGGGAAAGGAGTCTTCTGCGCGATCATGCTGGTGGGAGCGGGGCACTTGGCATTCCAGAGTTACCGGGCTAATTTCCCAGATGATCCCAGCACGCAGCCGTGGCTGCGCACGCTGAATGCGCACTCGCTAACGGACAATCCTTACGCCTATGGCTTCACGCCGCTGGGATTGCGGGACACCATCGTCCCCTATCTGGAAGGTTATGCCGCGCGCAGTCCGGCGGGGCATGAGCTGCGCATGGACATCGCCACGCCCAGCGGGAGCTGGCCGCTGCCGTGGTATCTGCGGAAATTCCCGAACGTGGCCTACCGCCCGGACCTCACCGGCCTGGACCCCACCGCTGCGGCCATCCTCGTGGACCCCGCGCTCGTGCCCCGACTCCCCTTGGCCATCCGGGGCGCAGATGAGAAGGGCAGCGCCACCTATGCGAAACACATCTATGGCATGTTGAATCAGCAATACTGGATTCAAGGCTACGTCCAGCGCAGCCTCGTGGCCCCCCACTCCGTCTCCCCCCCGCCGCAGACTCCTACGCTAGATCCTACCTTTACTCCTCCCCTAGATCCTAATCTTCCTCTAGATCCTACTCTAGATCCTCCTCCAAAGTCCGAGCCCACCCCGGCGGAGCCCCCTTCCTCCCCCAAGTTAGAGCTGCTCCCGCTCCCAGAACTCCCCACGCCGGGCAGACTGCACCTGCCATGATGCCACCGATCCACCGCTATGCCCACGAGGCCATGGCGACGCATTTCCAACTGCTGCTAGAGCATGAGGACACCTTGCTAGCGAATGCGGCGGCCCAAGCGGTCTTTGCCGACATCGACCGCCTGGAAACGGAGCTGAGCCGCTTCATTGCCTACAGCGATATTTCCCTGCTGAATCAAGCTCCCGTGGGCGCAGCCACGCGCGTGGGCGCGGCCTGCCTGGATTGCCTAGCCTTCGGCAAAATGGTCTGGGAGCAGACCGGCGGGGCGTTCGATGTGAGTATCGGCCCACTCTTCCGGCTACTGCGGGAGCAAGAGGCCACGGGCCGCCGCATCAGCAAAGCAGAGCGCGCTACTGCCGTGGCCAGTCTGGGCTACCAACACCTGAGCCTGGACGAGGAAAATTTCACCGTCACCAAGCACGCCCCGGGCATGAGTCTAGACCTGGGAGCCATCGGTAAAGGCTACGCGCTGGACCAAGCCGCCTTCCTCCTCCGGGACGACCACGGCATCACCAACGCGCTCTTAAATGCCGGGGATAGCACCGTGTTAGGCATCGGGCGCATGGGCCGCCAGGCGGGCTGGCCCGTCACCGCCGGGCAGGGCGCATCGGTGGTCCTGCTAGAGCAAGCGCTCAGCGGCACGGGCTTCCAGCACCAAGGCGCGCACATCATTGATCCGCGCACCGCGCGGCGCGTGAATCTCGCCCGCAATCTGCGCTGGGCCATCGCCCCCACCGCTACGTTAGCGGATGCGCTCTCCACCGCCTTCATGGTGATGAACCGTAAGGAAATCGACGCCCTCTGCGCCCGCCAGCCGGGCGTGCAGGTGATCTTTTGTTAAGCCTCCAAGCCTGCTAGGTAGCGCTCTGCTTCGATAGCCGCGCCACAGCCGGCACCGGCAGCCGTGATCGCTTGGCGATACACGTGATCCGCACAATCTCCGGCCACGAAGACGCCGGGCACATTCGTGGCCGTGCCTTTGACCGGGAGGATGTAGCCCCCCTCATCCATGTGGATGGTGCCTTGAAAAAGCTGCGTGTTAGGCACATGGCCGATGGCCACAAACACTCCCGTGCAGGCCAGCGTGGTTTCCTCGCCCGTGACGTTGTTGCGCACTTTCACGCCCGTCACATCTTCCTTGGACACGTCCAGGATCTCCGTCACTTCCGAGTTCCAGATCGGCTGGATCTTCGGATTAGCCAGGGTCCGCTCCGCCATAATCTTAGACGCCCGCAGCGTGTCCCGACGATGGATCAGATACACCACCGAGCCGAAGCGGGTGAGGAAATTTGCCTCCTCACACGCCGTGTCGCCACCGCCGACGACGACTAGCGGCTGATTCCGAAATCGTGGAAAGGCCCCGTCACACGTGGCACAGAACGTGACCCCTTTATTCTCCAACAGATGCTCGCTCTCCAGGCCCAGATGCTTATGCCCAGCACCCGTGGCGATGATGAGCGTCTTGGTTGTGAGCGTTTCCCCATCGACCGTTAGGGAAATATTCCCCTTGGTAAAATCGACCGCCTCCACGGTGCTGCCAAAGCGCACGCGGGTGCCGAACTTTTCCGCCTGTTGCTGCATCCGGGTCATCAGTTCAAAGCCATCAATGCCTTCTGGGAAACCGGGGAAATTTTCCACCACGGTGGTCGTGGTGAGCAGCCCGCCGGGCATGGTGCCCGTGATGACGATTGGATTCAGATTCGCCCGCGCAGTATAGAGCGCAGCAGTCCATCCAGCGCAGCCGGAGCCAATGATAACGACATTTTCCATGAGTTAGGTAAACAGGGTAAGGGGTAAAAAGAGCCGCAGTATGGAGCGCCCCTCCGCAGCGTCAAGAGGTGGGAAATGGGAGCGGGAGCGTTCGGAAATTTACCATCTATGGACCAGCTACTGATCCAGCTTCCGGAGTTCGGTCTCGATCTCATGCATTCTTTTTTGCGCAGCCTGGACTTCTTTGCTGATGGCTTTGGACGGTTGCGTGCCCTTTTCTACGACTAGGCGCAGCCTTGATTGCTCTGCGCGGAGCGCGGCCACGTGGGCCTCGAGGTCGCCACGGGTAGCCATCTCCGTCTCGGTTTCCTTGACTACAACGTCCACGGGAACAGAGGGGCGGGGGGCCACGGTAAACATTTTCACCACCGCATCCACCGTCTCGTGAGGTGGGGGGGCGGGGGGGAGGTCTAGCTCTGGCCACCAGTTGATTTTCAAGCGCTCTGCCAACGCGGGCGGCACGGTGGCATAAGGGATGCGGTTCGTGCCGTCCTCGTGCTCGATGGTGACGCGGCCCGCCTCGGTAGATTTCACTTTGACGTTTTTATAAACGATGTCCTTAGGTCCGATCACGGTGGGAATGGGCGTGGTGAGCGAGGCGCTGCGCACGGCCTCCACGGCGGCTATCATCTGCGCATTAGCCCCGTCCCAGCCCGCTTTCAGTTGCCGGAGCGTGGCTTGTTGTTTGGCCACGGACTCCCGCAGCGTGTTAGCTTGATGCCGCAGGCCCATGATTTCCGTCTCGGCTTCTTGCAACCTCGCGAGGCGCGTTTCTAAGTTAGCCACTTCATCCGCACGTTTCCGCGCATCGTGCTGGAGCAGGACCACGCGGTCGTGCTGGGCAGAGAGTTGAGACGTTTTCCAGCCCCATTCTGCGGCCACGATCAATGTGAGCAGACCGCCGCCGCAGGCTGCTAGCAGGGGAACTGGGGACCGCGGCGGTGGGGGGAGATACACCTTGCCGTCTTTGGGGACATAAGGGATCGGCAGCAGGTGGGCAGGCCGTTGCAGGGCGGTGGAGATGGGAGGGGGTTCGTTCATAACTCGCGCGTTAGGGGAGATACTTGGTGCGGTATTGCTGCACTTCGTCGGCGGTGGCGGCGGTCTGGGCCTGGATGACCTGGATGCTGGCTGCTAAATATTGGTGCACCGCAGTCAGGGAGTTTAGATCCCGCATGGCTAGGGCTTTGGCGGCATCTGGTTGGGGGATGGAGGCTTCTAGGTTGCGGATGCTCCCTTGCAGGTCGGCGGCGGCTTCCACGTTGGCGTCTAGCTCCGCTTGCAGCGTAGCCTCATGCGCCTTTTCGGCCTTCAAGGCGGTGCGCACGCCTCCCGAGCAACTGGTGAGAGTAAGGCTAGCGGCTAGCCCGGTAAGGGCTATGAAGGCCAGTGGTAACAGGTGCAGGCGGGTTCGATTCATGGGCGTTAGGATGGTGGCAATAGCGTCATTTACCACCAAAATCTACGCGCCCCGCATTTTCTTCAGTCTTGCTCGTGAGCCCGCTGCCTGAGGTTAGAATTCTTTGTGAATTTTCATTGCCAAATTTGGCAAAGTAACCGGTGATTCTAGCAAAATTAAGCACTGCCAACAAACTAGACGAGCACATTTCCGTAGGTTTCGTATCCACAAAGTTCAAACATCCTTATGAGCACATTTTCTTGGCACCGTTTGTACGCATCTTTAAAAACAGTATCCCTTTCGTTGGGTGGGTGCTGCGGGCGTGGTCCTCTTAATACTAGCAGTGTTTTTAGCCCCCCCCCCCCCCACACACACCAGTTGTTAGTGATGTCCAGGATCTAGCGGCGCACCACGCGTTGTTTGCACCATCGACACTAGCCAGTGCCGATCCCATTCCACCGCTCTTGCCACTACCCACTGGCCCTTCTGGGCTGAAACAAGATCCGAGTAAGCGCCAAGCACACTTACTGTTAGCCAGCGCTATCAAAGATGACTGGACCCAGATGAACATCCGGTTACGTGGGGCACCGCGTGAAGTTTGGGATGCTGAGGCTGCGCGCTTCCACCTTCAACATCTGCCAATACTACAGCAGGTGGAAGCCTATTTTGGGAACCGTATGGCTTTGCGTCATCCCTCTGAGGTAGATCCCCTGCACCCTGGCCCGCCCATCTCACCTCCCTCAGATCTCCCCCGCCCTCCCCCGCCTCGCCACAGCCCGGCCATGGCAGCATTTCAAAAAGAGGCCACCGCCCTGCGCAGCGAACGTGCCGCTGTGGAGGCAAACCACGCCACGGCCACCCCCGAGGTGCGCACCGCCGCCCTCCAAACTTGGGAAGCAGAGAACGCAGATCGTCTAGGCGCTCATGTCCGGGCTGCGCATGAACTGCAACAACGCTCACTTTTTTCACCGCCACCTCCTCCCACCACTCCTACGCCATGATTTCTCCAACCTCATGGCTCGGCTGCCTAGCTGCCTTTCTGTCAGTTGCTACCCCCGTGGGTGCCACTATCACCTTGTCCGACGGGGAGAACTTTGACCTCATCACCAGCCCCCTGGGCACACCTGAGCGAACAGGGATGACTGTGTGGACCGTAGGTCCGGCGGGTGCCGTGGCTATCAGATCCCCGGCCCATGCACACCGTGGGGCCGGGGCATTGAGTGTGGCCGGAGCGGACGCAACCAACGGACAGCCACGAGCCACCGTCAGCCGTGCCCTTACGCCGCCCAGTCCCCCAGGACCATACTGGGTGGATTTCTATGCCAAGCCAGCGGGAGATCCAGCTCCGCTACTGGGTGCCCCGCCGCTCATCCCACAGCTCACCGTAGCGGGCATGGCTCTCACCTTTACTTTAGATGAGCCGCCTACCACAGGCACCACGCGAAGGATGCTCATTTCCCACGTCTCTACTACGGGCACCACCACCCCTCTGGGGAAAATGGAACTCCGTTATGGGCGGCTCATTGATACCAATCCCTCTCCTACGATCACGTCCTATAATCTTACGCCGACGTGGTATAACACTAGCAAAAACTGGCACCGCTTCACCTTCAGATTTGGCCCTAACGACTGTGATTTCTATTTTGATGGCTTGCTCAAGGCAACGGCTATCCCGTTGCCTAGCACTACCTTGAGTGTGCTAGCGATAAGAGGATCTCCAGCCACAAATGACGCCGTGATGGTGGACGATCTTCAGGTATCGTCCGATTCACCCCTGCCGGATCCCATAGCCGCAGATCAACATGGCCTGCCGTACCCTTTTGCAGACGCCGATCACGATGGCTTGCCGGATTCGTGGGAAAGCCTCATGGGCCTCGGGATTGCGGAAAATTCCCGCGTCTCCATACTAAACGGCAAGACCGCCTTAGCCGCCTACCAAGCCTATTCCAGCCGCAATCCGCCCGGCACACCGCTCAATAAGATTGATACCGATGGCGATGGAATGCCAGATGCTTACGAAAACTCTTACCCGGCTTTCCTAAATTTTTTAGATCCGACAGATGCTGCACCGGATTTTGATGGTGATGGAAAAACCAACTTAGAAGAATCTAAAATAGGCACCACCCCCATTTCTCCGCCACTCTATACCACAGAGGCTATACCGTTTCCATCTACTGGCCTACCTGTGGACCAAACGCAGGTGAATATGAACCTCCTCGCCAGCTCCCCAGACGGCCACGCCGTCGTCGAGGCGCGCTACCGTGGTAAATTTTTAGGCGATTTTATTTTTGACCCAGCTACCCGCAAATCGGAATGGCTGGACTTACCTGAAGTCCCCTGGGTGTCTATCGCAGGTGTGAACAATGCGGGCCAAGTGATCGGCAGCCATCCAGACGGGTATTTTGGTAAGGCATTTCTCACCAAAGCTCGTCCTGGCGATGGAGCCACCGCGCTGACATATCCGATAACCCCATTGGCTAATCCCTTGTGGACGACCCTTTATAGCATCAATTCGGCAGGAGAGGTTCTAGGCTCTTGTTATCAGCATAGTACATATCAGTTCGTGTATTTCCTGTATAAATCTCAACTCGCCACACCTACCAGCGTAGTGCTAAATCTCGGGCAAGCGTATTTGTCATGCCAAAAATTATCGGATTCCGGGGATCTAGCGCCGAACCGCCTTGTGGGTAACAACTACCGTTTGGGGCGCTTCCATGCCCGTTCACAGACGTTTGCGGCTCTGCCCCCGTTAAGCGGCTCCACGCCAGTTGCTACGGAGTGTAATCAGGTGGGGGATTTTCTCGGAATGTATGTGACGGCCACCAACACCCTCGCGACCTGCCTCTGGAAAAAAGCCAATGGCGCATGGCTTACCCTTGGTGGGCTCAACTCTGCCTACGGCTGTCCTTTTCCGATCTCGATCAACAATCTCGGCTCCATAGTGGGTTGCGTTCCTTTGGGTGATGGTTCGTATCAGGCGTGCGTCTGGCCCGCGTCCGAAGGTGGGCCGCCCACACCCACCCTTCTGGGCCTACCCGGTGCCAGTTGTAGCTCCGCTGCTTTTATCAACAACAACGCCTTTCCCATCATTTTAGGCACTTCCTACATCCAGGGCCAAGCCCAGCAGTTCATCTCCCGCTTCGGCACTACCCTGCCCTTGCTAGACTGCGCGGCACGCCGTGCCAGTATTTCTTTGGAACATGTCCAACGCCTAACGGACAGTGGGTGTATCCTCGTGAGTGGGCACTCCGAAAGCGCCCGCTGCATCTATTACCTGACACCCACCCCAGACACTGATGGGGATGGCTTTTCCGACGATTGGGAGCGCATCTACAATAGCAACAGAGTCCACTTCGATCCTTACTCGGTTCAAGACGGCAACGCCAACTCTGAGGATCTCGTGGGTGTGGAATATTGGAACGGAGTCCCGGCTTCAACTTATAATACGGGCGAAAATTCCCACACTCCTCCGCCCGGAGTCACCGTAACCCGAGTTTACGACACCGATAGCCTCAACGACCATCAAGAATTTCTCTTCGGTACCGACCCAGAAAGTAAGGATACAGATGGTGATAGCATGGACGATGGGTGGGAGGTTTTCTATCACCTCAATCCCCTCAATTCAGCAGATGGATACGAAGACCCAGACAATGATGAAGTCACTAACAGCGATGAGTTTGCTAATCACACCAACCCCCAAGGAGGGCTGATTGGTGACCCCGCAGCGTATGGCATCACCGCCGACTGGATTGAACCTTATGATATTAACGAAAACGGAACCGTCTTAGCGCAATCTGTCAGTTGGTCCACGGGAGATTACTCCGAGGGAACATGGCTGTGGAATAACACCCCCGGTGGTTTGGTAAATCTTCTAGACCAATATCGGGAGGGTTATGGCGGAGAAATGATGTTAAGTTTCTCTCCCTCGTTCCTGGATCCTCTGGCAGACTGCGTGGTCGGTACCTTGAATGTCGTGGATACACTTGAATGGAACTACTACAGCCAGCCCGTGTATTTGAGCCCCACGGAGGGCGGGATTTCCGATCTCCAACGCGGTACTAACACCTGGCCTGTGGCTACTTCCATTAATCATGATGGTTCCTCCCGCATCTTAGTAAGCAAATGGGACACAAGCCACCCCCAGGCTTTCAGAGATTACTTTTTCGCTAAGGTGGCACATGGAAACGGCAACCTCGTGCAGTGGGAACCTCACATCTATATCCCGCTCAGTGCCTTCGCTGGGAGCTTCTCGGCCACGGATGTCGCGGATGACCGTTTCATTGGGAATGTGGAGTTGGGCTGGAATGCCACGCAGGGCAGTCTTTCTGCCCCCTACTATTCCTCTGATGCCGGGGCCACTTGGCGCCTCGTCCAATTTCCAGAGTTCCCTTCACTGCGCCTAACTAAATGCCAAAAAGGGAATGGCGGTGGCTGCTTGGGGCACTACGTCAAATCCGATGGCACCACGGGCAATCTCTTCATCCCACATCCACAGCCACTTTACATAACCGGTGTCCTGACACTCACCTCAGTGGACATAACACCTAATGTTGGCACCGCTTATTGCGTGCAGGAAGTTGCCATGGCTGCAAATGGGGATGTCCTCTGGAATTCCAACGACTGGGAAACAGGGCCAATGCTCACCAGAAACGGCGTCACCACCAGACTAGCAAATCTAAGGCTGGTTCCCGAGGGATGGACCATCGTCTCTGCCGTAGCCATGAACGCCAAGGGCCAGATCCTCCTCTCCGTTGTGGATGCCGTGGGCCAGGGTACCTTCCTAAGAATTAACCTGACCAACGACCTAAACCAAAATGGGATTCCTGATGAGTGGGAATTAGCCCACATACGCTACCGGGCTCAGATTGTTACCCCCGAGGGAGAAGTGGAATTTAGAATCCTCCCAGCCACCAGTGTTACGCAACTGGTCAACGACGAGATGGACCCCCGACTCTACGTTCAAAACTCCGCTGGCGATTGGGTTCCGGTCAACGATGACCAAGTGTCAGACGCCTATGGCGAAAGACCTGCCATCCACAAAGTAGCTGCCCATGCGCCCTCTTCCATTCGCATGGAAACGGCATCGCAGAGGCTCATAGATCCGACAAATAATGCACCACCCACCAATGGGTTTGAGAAACCCATAGAGCTTCGCGCTTGGCTCTCAAAAACCGAGATGTGGCAGGATGCCTATCAAGAAAGTGCCAGTGGAAGTGAAGATAACCCCTGTACACTTTCCACGGATGATGTTTCGGCAGATTATAATCGATCCAACTCAGTCATGAACTCGTTCACGAAGCAATGGAAGTCCACTTACGATAACCTTCAAGAATCCACAGAAATAAAATGGCGTAAGGAATCTTCCGAAGAAGGGACGCAAGACTACTTCGGGGAAGCGACAGATTTATCAGGAAATACCGATTCATATACCGAATCGAGTTCCTGGAGCGCCTCAGATTACTACACAGATCAAGATAACATAGACGATAATCCACAGATCGGTTCATCCCACATTACTGAGTCCGCTAGTTATTGGACGGTAGATCGCTCCGAAGACTATCCCTGGTATCGGTGGCCTAGGCCTCCTTCTACGGACAATGGCGGGGAGGATAACCAAGACTGGGATGATCAGGATCTAGAGGCTTCGCCTTCCCCCACCCTTGCGGCTAGTGCTCACAGTAAACGTCCTCGTTCTACTCGTCATGCCCCCGCTCCCAGTATCCTGGCAGCCCCTTCCTCAGATGATGGCACAGGCACAGAGTCCTCTACATTGAGTAGCTACCGCTACGACAACTCAGGCAGTATTACAGACGATTTTTGTTATCGTGCCGCGCATGTGGACCGCGAGGGGTCAAGTTCCTATCACCATGAAATTAACTACTCAGACCCGTTGAACACAGGTGATGTCCTCCAAATGTTGAAAAGTGCTAACGTTCCCTACGGGTCTGGTGGCCCAGCACCCGCTTCTCAACTCTATTTCTCTCCACGTCAATTATCCTCAGACTCCTGGGCGGTCGATCTGGGCGGCTACATCAACGCCGCACGCACCAAGTTCCGCTGGACGCGCCAAGGCGGAGACATCCACTCTCCCGAGACCAAAACATGGACCGAAGTTTTTTGGCCAGAGACATTTGCCACTGCCTCCCATGCCATTACAGGTTTTGAAACCAGCCCTCCCATGACCCGGCAGTTCAGCTATACCTTCCATCCAGGCGAGAGCATCTCCCCCTACTTCACCCAAGACCCCTGGGACGGCTACTTTTCCAAAGGGCCATCAATGCTAGTCCAGGCTAGCCCAGGCACGCCATCGGGATATGGCAAACTAGGCCCCTTGGAGTTGGAAGTAACCTCCGCTTGGTCAGATCAGTTGTTGGGCGTCCGGGCCAATTGGATGCCCGATGGAACTGGATTGAACAATAAAGCCTATATTATAATGGGCTGTCGCGCAGACGGGAAAGCCTATGCGAAGGTAGATCTCAAAGTGCCTGTTCCGCCCGACTCAAGAGCTAAAATCCTTTGGCGGCTCTTTCGGGCGACTGGAAGTGCCGAATACCTCAAAGGAAATGGCTCATTTGATGCTGACAATATAGCGGAGGCACAAGGCAGTTCGACCTACGAGCCGAACGGGCAAATAGTCTCCGTAGTACTGGATTCGCCCGTCAATGAAGACAACAAGAACTACGTGCTAGTCTATGGCTATGACATTGACGGTGATGGTAGCCTGTCCAAACAAGAAGCCCACGTTCCGCTATGTTGGCATGACCCGCCCGGAAAAACCACTCCGTCTCAGTGGCTCCCCTTCACTTTTGTTCCCATTTCACCCACCCGGTATAATGATTCTAAAGCCACGGTTCAAGGTTATCTGGGCGTGTTATCTAACTTTGTCGCACCCGAAGGGTCCCGACTCCTTAGTGCTTTTCTATCTAATACTGTCCCTACAAACGCTGTAAGCCATGATGCGGTTATCAAACGTCTGGAGCCGGGATTGACGCATCCCGTTGGGGTCATCTTTCTCCCAGCATCAGAACCCGGAACTTCCAATCGTTATAGTTTTGACGATTCGAAGCCGCTCGCAGAAGCAGCCGCAAAGTCCTCTGCGCTTTGGCGACTGCTTGTTGAGGAATTTAAAAAGCATATAAAAGAAGTGCAGGATGCGCTCCAGGATTCGGATCATAATTTTGTAGATTTCCATTGGGGACTTCAAGTAGGCATAAATTTTGATAAATTCCAAGACACGGATCTATTCTTTGCAATAGCCCACGGGGTTTGCGACCTTGATTTATTTGTCACCGTAGATCGTTCATTGACGACGAGCGATATTAAATTAACAGGCAGCATTAAGGACATTTACGACTTTGATTACGATTTCCCCGTTATTAATTTGGGTGTGAAATCGTATGAGGTGTCTAAAGCGGCGGAAGTTCAAGCAGGCTTTAATTCGTTAGGGGTCGGGGGGAGGGTCTTTAAAACAAGCTGTGATTATGACCAATTCGATATAGGAGATCAGGATCACGTTTGGGTATTTTACAACGAGTAGATAGCAAATTAATCTTAAAAATTCAAACTTAAAAAATCATTCAATACTTCGTATGAAACTATTTCCCTCTATTATTTTTGGCGTCATCACGCTCCTAGCATCGGGCCATGCAGCCCCGGATTTCCGGGATCTGCTTGATTCTAAGAAATTGTCTGAGGTGTTGGACAAACTTGACGCTAACGCTTCTTCGTGGCCCGTAATTGAGTCAGACTTGAACTGTAGAAAAAGGGAGGGGAAAGCATTGCGTGCCGGTTTGAAGAACTTGGCCTTGGCAAAGGATCTGTTGGCATTGGCGATGACCGAGATCGAAACTAACCCAGAGAGCTTCGGCGTGGATAAAATTCGGCAATGCCTCAACATTGATGTCAGCCTGCGCAAGATTGGAGGGGACGGGAATTATGTGCTGGCTCACATGTTCAGCTTCCTGGCTGGCGAGCGCATATTGGAAATGATCATGCGTGGCAGGGAACACGATGCTGAACTCAGGATCATCATTGCCCAACGGAAACGGCTAGATGAAGAAGCCCCCGTGCAGAAACTATTTTTAGAAATTGTCCCGGATAGCACAGAGTGGATCCCAGCCAGAAAAGCAGCGCAGACCACCAAATATCCCGATAATTTCCTTCGCTTCTGCAACGATCTCACAGAACAAAATGTGCTCCCTCCCCCTTTTAAACTGGAACCTACATGCGATGAAATGTTACTTACTCCTTCATACACAGGGCTATTCCAAGGCACGTTGACTAATGAAGCAACCATCTGCTTTATCGCACCGGGAGCCATGGAATATTTCTCAAAAGGCGGCACATGGGAAATGCTTTACGCACCTAATGGGAACCCAGTCCGCGCCATATTAGGCAAAGGGGTGTCTCAATTTAAATTTTTGCCATTTCAACGAAAGGAAATCACGGGTGCCGACCTCACATTAAGGGATCGCTGCC
>JAYVOP010000256.1:0-18084 GCA_043757865.1 Verrucomicrobiales bacterium
CAACCTTTCGTGTGGCTAACCATCGCCATCCTAGCGCTCCTGCTAGGCTTTCGCCTAGCCCGTCCTCGCCAACAAAAGTGATTCAGTGAATCAGCTAGCCCTGCTGAGCGCGGACAAGCCACCACGGTGATCCATCCTGGGGACCGCCTAGAGGTGATCCAGATTGTGGCGGGTGAGTGAGAGAGAATAAGCTACACAAGTAAATTGTCTGTCTTTTTGCTATGCGCAAAAAACTGTGCGGCATACCGCCGATGCGCCAACACGGTGGGAACTTCCGCATCCCCCAGAACCATCCGCGCATACGTTCCAAGACGTTCAAGAAAGGGTGATAAAGCCTCCGACGCCAGACAGCAGGTCTTTTGCTAATTGGTGCACACGGAATGCTTGACCATCCATATAATAGTTCCCAAGGCCTTTGAGGGAGTGGACCGCGTGGTGCTGCTGGATGTGGATACGTGGTTGCTAGGGGATATTTCACGGGTGTTAGAGGGCGAGCATTTTTCATCTAGGCAAGCCCGGTCCTTTTCTATATGGTGACCGCACCTATTCCTGTTTTTATGTCCCCAGCGCGTCTTTTCCTCCTGCTCTATCCTCTCACCGTCGGCCTCGTGTCGGCGTTAGAAATCACTGAAATCCTACCTCAAAATGAAGGAGGATTGCAGGATGCTGACTTTAGTTCGCCTGGGTGGATCGAGATTCATAATGAGACGGCGGCGGCGGTGGATACGGTGGGTTGGCATCTCACGGATGATGCGCTGGTGCCCGGTAAATGGACGTTTCCCGCGCGCAGCATTCCGGCTAATGGCTACCTGCTGGTGTTTGCCAGTGGGAAAAATCGCGCGCCAGCGACGGGGGAGTTGCATACGAATTTCCAGCTAGATCCCGATGGCGAATACCTCGCCCTAACCCGCCCGGATAACAGTGTGGCCCAGGCGCTGACGGTGCCAAAGCTGCGGCGGAATGTTTCCTGGGCGTATGCAGCGGCGGCTCCATTTACCACGGCGGTGGTGGCGGATGGTGCAGTGGTGCGCTGGAAGGTGCCGACGGATGGATCGTTGGCTAACACCTGGACGGCGGCGGCTTTTGCGGATGGATCCTGGGCGAGCGGAGCCACGGGGCTGGGCTTCGATAGCACGCCTGTGGTGGCTAAGATCGACTTTAAATCTGGCGCTTCCCTCACTGCCATTCCTGCCCCTAGTGGCTGGACGGGATTTGGATTTAGCACGGTCCCGGAAACGGGCACAGGACCGACGACGGCCACTGTAACCGTGGGCTCGTTCACTGTGAAACTCGACGCGGTGGGCACGGGACTGACGTTGGCGGCACGGAATCGCCAGGGCAGCACCAGCGATATTTTAAATAACACGGCCTCGCTAAATAACATGGCAGAGGATTTCATCTTTGCCGCGACGAGCAATTACGTTGCTGGCACGCCCAAGGGGATGGATGTGACCATCAGCGGGCTGACGGCCAATAGCTTTTATCCTGTAACCATTCATGGCTATGATCGTGCTAGTGGTGCCCAGCGCGCGGCCCTCTGGACGGATCCCACGGGCGGGGCCAGTGGCACGCTGACCTTCAATGGCTCTGATGGCCAACTAGCCGATGACGCGGCCTTTCTCCTGCGCAGTGTGACCATCACTGCCAAGGCCAACGCTACGGGCCAGATCATCCTCCAAGGCCGGGCGGCGGCCACGGGGCACGCGACTTCACACAATGTTTTCGTGAATGGCATCAGCATTGGCTCGCCTAGTTACACGCCGTTGATTACCACCAATGTGGGCACCGCCCTGCAAGGCACTAGCAGCAGTCTTTTCCTGCGGGCGACGTTTCCGCTGGTCCATGCGGAATACTACGCCACGGCTCGGCTGCGGGTGCGTTATGACGATGGCTTTACGGCTTATTTAAATGGCAATGTGATCGCCTCCCGCAATGCGCCTGCCACGCCTGTGTGGAACTCTGCGGCCACGGCGGATCACAGCAAGGCGGCCTCCCAACTTTTTGAAGAAATCAGCATTCCGCTCACGCCCGGCGTGCTAGTGAATGGCACGAACGTGCTGGCGATCCAAGGCCTAACGCAGGGCGCGGCGGACACGGATTTCCTGCTCACGCCCGTGTTAGACTTGCTGGGCACGTTGCCTGCGGGGGGCGTTTTTTTTCCCACGCAGACGCCCGCTGCGGCCAATACCACGGCCTACGCGGGGCTGGTGCGGGATACCAATTTCACCGTGGATCGACAGTATTTCATGGGTAGCATCACCACTGCGATTGCGTGTCCCACCGCTGGCGCGGAAATTCGTTATACGCTGGACGGCTCTGCGCCCACGGCCACTACGGGCACCGTTTATTCCACTCCGTTTACGTTTACGGGCACGGCTATTTTGCGGGCCGCTGCATTTGTGCCTAGCTGGATTCCTAGTAACCCGGACACGCAGAGTTTCCTTAATGTGACTAGCTTCATGAATCAAGCTCCCGGGCCGGGCGGCTGGCCTACGCTGCCGGGTGGCAGCTTGGGCGCACAGGCTCCCGTTGGTTGGCCTAACACGTGGGGAAATAACGCGCAGGTGAATACCAACGACGGCACGCGGGATGGCACCATCCCGGCAAATTATGCCATGGACCAACGCGTGGTCACAGCCACTGCGCCTGGCTACGGCATCCCGGAGGCGCTACAGAGTATCCCCACGCTTTCCCTGGCGCTGAATCCCGCTGATTTCCTGGGGACCAATGGCATTTACCAAAACCCGCTGAGCATCGGCACCGCGTGGGAGCGGGATTGCTCGGCGGAACTGATCGATCCCACGCTGGCGGAAAAGGGCTTCCACGAAACGTGTCGCATTGAGGTCCATGGCAATAGCAGTCGGAATCCCTATCGGATGCAGAAACATTCCCTGCGGCTGTCCTGGAAAGGGGAAGCGGGGGCGTCCAAGCTGCACTATAAATTTTTCCCGAACAGCAATTTTACCGACTTCAATAAGCTGATCCTGCGCGCGACATTCACCGACGGCTGGGGTCTCGTGAGTTGGAATTCCACACGCTATCGGCCCGATGATAGCCTGATGATGCGGGACGTATGGATGCGGCAGACGTGGGAGGCGATGGGCAATCTTTCCCCGAACAGCCGCTACGTCCACGTGGTCATCAACGGCCTCTACTGGGGCGTGTATGATGCGTCTGAACACATCGACGATGACTACATTTCCGGCCACCAAGGTGGGCAACCGACGGACTGGGAAGTGGTCAGCGATTTCGTGGACCCGGACCCCAGCGCCACTAGTCCGTGGAAAAATATGTTTGCCGCCGCCGCGTTAGATCTCAGCGTGCAGGCGAACTACGAGGCGGTGTTGCAGTGGTTAGATCCGGTGAATTTTGCGGACTACTATTTACTGCATCAATATGGCGAAGCCGAGGATTGGCCGCAGCACAATGGCACTGCGTGGCGGAATAAGCTCATCGCTGGCTCCAAGTATAAATGGCTGACGTGGGATCAGGAAATAGCCCTGCAAGAAACGGGAGCGACCAATGGGCATAACATCGACCGCATTTCTCCGGGTGCGCCTAACACCACCACCGCACGCACGCCGGGGCCGCTGTGGAATGCGCTGCGGGCGAATAAAGAATGGCGCTTGCTAGTAGCAGACCGCGCTCATGCCTTGATGAACAATGGCGGACCGCTCTCCACCGCCAAGGCGCAGGGGCGGTGGCTCAGCCTCGCTGGCGAGCTGGATAAGGCCATCGTGGCTGAAAGCGCACGCTGGGGAGACACGGCTACGGAGACACCGTATGGCGGTGATGATCTGCTAACGGACCTTGTGCTGAAGAAACGCAGCCGCCCAGATGTGCTAGGCCCGCCCGCCATTTCCTATGCGCTGAAAGATCCCTACCTGCGCAATCCAGACTGGACGGGCAATGTGGACTACATTGCTAACACCTGGATTCCTAGCCTCAATACCCGCAGCAATACCTTTGCCACCATCACGCGCTTAAAGAATCTGGCCCTGCCGCTGTGGCCCGCCACGGAGCCACCAGACTACGCTCAGCACGGTGGCAATGTGGCCAGTGGTTACGCCCTAGCCGTCAGTAGCGTGACCGCTGGAGCCGCCATCTACTACACCACTAACGGCACGGACCCACGCCAAGCAGTCACCGGCAATGCCGTGGGCACACTCTACACCGCAGCCGTGCCACTGACGGTCACGGGCATTGTGAAAGCCCGCGCAGTCACGGGCACGCCCGGCAGCGGCACGGAAATCTGGAGCGCCCTAACCGAGGCAGAATTCATCGTCGGCACGGCGGCCAGTGCGGCCAATTTAGCCATCAGTGAAATTCACTATCACCCCGCCACCGCAACGGAGATGGAGTTCATTGAGTTGGTAAATTTCAGCACTGGCGTCATTGATTTGACCAACGTGCATTTCACTGAGGGCATTACCTATCAGTTTGTGGACGGCACCTTGCTCACGGCAGGACAACGCATCGTGGTGACGGGGGCGCAGTTCACTGGCAAACTGGATAACAACGGAGAATACCTCGCCCTGTTAGCGGCCAATGGGGACAGCATCCAGCGCTTCCGCTATAACGACTCCGCGCCCTGGCCCAGCGATACCGATGGCCAAGGCTACTCGCTGGTGAACGTGCATCCCGGCAGTGATCCCACCCTGACGAGCAACTGGCGAGCTAGCACCGTGTTAGGCGGCACGCCAGGGACCACGGATCGCGTAGCCTTTACAGGCGATCCTAACGCCGACACCGATCACGATGGCCTCACGGATTTCCTGAGCTATGCGCTGGGCGGTCCGCTCAATTTAGCCGTCACGGAAACGCCCACGGATCTCACCTTCGTCTTCCTCCGCAGCGCCACGGCGGATGATGCCAAGCTGGTGCCCGCGCTCAGTAATGACCTGAGCGCGTGGAGCCATCCCGCCACGTTAGTCAGCCGCCTACGCCTCCCCGGCGGCCTGATGCAAGACACCTGGACCTGCCCGGTGTCAGCAGGCACACGGCTGTTTTACCGACTGGAGGCTAGCGGATTTTGAGATCTTTCCCGCCAGCCCTTTTTCCCATTGACCGCTGGGCTTTTGCCCACACTTTATAGTTTCTAAATTTTCCCGCTATCTCAGGAACGCTGCCGCCGCCGTTGGGAGTTCATTTATGTGAATTTTCCCAGCTTTGGGGTTGAGCGTTGAAAGAGCAGATCGGGAAATGGAGAATTTTCTGTGCATGAATCGAAAGAACCATGCGTTTCCCTTTGTATCTCGATACTCCCAACTTTTACCCCACACTCCATTTTAAATGCTCGGCAGATTTTTCGGCTGGTTCTCCAATGACATTGGAATCGACCTCGGCACCGCCAATACGTTAGTTTATGTCAAAGACCACGGCATCGTCCTTCGCGAGCCCTCCGTGGTAGCTGTGAAAGCTGGCACCTCAGAAGTGCTAGCTGTAGGCGACGACGCCAAACGCATGCTCGGGCGCACGCCGGGTAACATCGTGGCCATCCGGCCGCTCAAGGACGGCGTCATTGCTGACTTTGAAGTCACGGAGGCCATGCTGCGCCACTTCATCCATAAGGTGCATAACCGCCGGGGCATGGTTCGTCCGCGCGTGGTCATTGCGGTGCCCAGCGGCATCACGGAAGTGGAGAAACGTGCCGTGAAAGAAAGCGCCACCCAAGCGGGTGCGCGGGAGGTTTACCTGATCGAGGAGCCGATGGCGGCGGCCATCGGCGTGGGTCTGCCCGTGCAAGAAGCCAGTGGCAACATGATCGTGGACATCGGCGGGGGGACCACGGAAGTGGCGCTCATCTCGCTCAGTGGCATCGTTTACAGCCGCAGCGTCCGCGTGGCTGGCGATGAACTGGATGAAGCTATCGTGCAATACATGAAGCGCGCTTACAATCTCATGATCGGTGAGCGCACGGCGGAAGACATCAAAATCCGCGTCGGCTCCGCCTATCCTTTACCGAAGGAAACGACGATGGAAGTGAAGGGTCGCGACATGGTCGCAGGCTTGCCCAAGACCATCACCATTACCTCCCAAGAAGTCCGGGAGGCAATGTTGGAGCCTTTAAATACGATCATTGATAGCGTCCGGGTGACCCTGGAACGTTGCCCTCCCGAACTCTCCGCCGATCTCGTGGATCGCGGCTTGGTGTTAGCGGGCGGAGGAGCTTTACTGCGCGGCTTGGACAAGCTGCTGTCGGAAGAAACGGGCTTGCCCGTTCATGTGGCGGAAGATCCACTCTCTGCCGTGGCCGAAGGCACCGGCAAGGTTCTCAGCGAGCTGGCTTTCCTCAAGAAAGTCACCAGCCGGGACGCTTAACGACCGTTTGTCCGGGAAATTTTGTGAACGCAAACTTCGCGATTGCTGTGCGGCATCATGCTAGCCAGGTGTTCCGCACATTCCTCTGTGCGGAATCCCCAAGCCGCGTCCATCCCCCGCACCGAGGACTGTGCGGAACACCTGCTAAGTTATGAGACGCCTGAACGTGCTAGGCTTGTTGATCTTCAGCGGTGCGCTGGTGTGGGTGTTCACGCGCCCGCCGGAGCAGACGCAGGCGATCCAGCGGAGGATCGGCTCGTGGTTCAGTCCATTTACCCGCACGGGGGCTGAAGTGCAGGACGCCATCGTCGGAGCTACCGAAGAAACGAAGCCCCCTAAGCAGCTCCAACAAGACAATGAGCAAATGCAAATAGAGTTAGACCAACTGCGCATTCAACAACAAAACCTAGAGCACCTGGAGCAAGAAAACATTGACCTCCGGGCTGCGTTAGAGTTCCGCAAGCGCTACGGCCTCAAGTTGATTCCCGCAGAAATTATCAATCGCAAACAGTCCGCGTGGTATCGTGAAGCCTTGATCGATAAAGGCTTGAAGCACCAAGTGATGGAGCAAACGCCGGTGCTAGCCGCCGTGCAGGTCAATGATGGTGGCGTGATCCGCTATGAAGGCGCGCTCGTGGGAAAAATTGGCCGCGCGGAAGACAACCTCGCTACCGTAGTCTTTCTGACCGATGAAAACTGCCGCGTCTCCGCTACCGTCAAAGGCATGAACAACGTCCACGGCATCATCATGGGAGCCCGCAGTTCCGCCCGCGCGAACCCGAATATCCGCATGCGCTTCCTCAAAGAAGATCCCCCGCTAGAGATTGGCCGCCAAGTCCTTAGTGATGGGGCCACCGGTCCCACGGGGGTCTTCCCGTTCGGTATCTTGCTAGGCGAAGTCGTAGATTTCCATGCCAACAACGGCAGCGGGGAAGCCGAAATCCGCCCAGCGGTTAATTTCGATGTGCTGCGGCACGTCTTTGTCTTGCAACACGATGACAGCGTGACCGCGCCCGTCATCCCACCCACCCCCAAGACCAAATGATCTTTACCGCACTCCTCGGAGTTATCTTATGTTTTGCCATGATCGTGCAGGATTTTATCCCCAGCATTCCCATGGCTTATAATGCGAGTTTACACCTCGTTTCCGTGGTGTTCTTTGCCTGTGCCGTCAGCGTGCCGTATCCTGTGATGCTGCTCTTCGCTTTCTTCACGGGCTTCATCTGGGATGCGAAGAACATGGTTCAACTCATGGATACCGACGTCGCGCAGGCTGCCATTAACCTGGGCGTGCTGCTGCCGAAGTCCGGCGGCACCTTTGGCTTTTCCATCTTTCTCTACGCCATCTTTGGCTCCTTGATGCAGGGGATTCGTCCGCTGTTTCGTCGGGGACGCTGGGAGATGGCGCTCCTCATGGTAGGCGTCGGCACGTTCCTGCTTCTGCTCTCAGAGTATCTTTGGATAAATTTCCGCCGGGGGGGATTTTATTTCCCC
Organism: Verrucomicrobiales bacterium; assembly: GCA_043757865.1. Classification (GTDB taxonomy): domain Bacteria; phylum Verrucomicrobiota; class Verrucomicrobiia; order Verrucomicrobiales; family V1-33; genus JAGNEJ01. The sequence continues at coordinate 7,816 of JAYVOP010000256.1, forward strand.
GCGTCGATCTGGTATTACATATCAACCACCGCCTTGCTCTCGATGGCCGTGGCACCGTTGGCCTTCTTTTTGATTCATCGTCTTGCGAGAACCTGCGGTTACCACATTCGGATAGAGAATATGGGCTACCGGAGGTGGCGTGCATGATCCAGTCCTCCCGCTTCCGCCTGATTCTTTTCGGCTTCGTCATCATCGCGGGCTTCGGAATGCTCCTGTCCCGCTTGTGGTATCTGCAATTCCAGAAGCAAGAAGAGTATGCTAAGAAACTCCCCGGCACTAAGGAGGTGCTCCACCGTTTCCCTGGCCCACGAGGTCGGATCTTAGATAGAAATGGGGTGGAACTAGCCAGAAACCGCAGCGTTCGGCAGATCGGATTCGATCTAGGTGCCATTGTGCAGTTTTATAAAGATGGTCATAAAGGCGCGTTTCCTAAGTTTGAATACGATCCCGCCAAAGACCCGGAAACCGACATCGTAACCATCGTGAACGAGACCGTGATTAGTCCGCTAGCCCAGCTAGACCTTGCCCTAGACTTCCATTTCGATGACAAGAAAACTGCCGAGCGCCAGGAGTGGGAAGACCACCTGCGCAAGCACTACCGCACCTTCAAGGGTGAGGTCCCATTCAATTATGTGCGCGGTGTGAGTTGGGAAAATTTCGCCAAATTTGCCGAGCATACCCTCAACCTTCCTGGAGTAAATATCAGCGAGCGTTTCCTGCGGGAATACCCCTTCGGAGCACTCACCGGCCACCTCGTCGGCTATGTGAAGTTATTTGATCGAGACATCCCTGCGGAAGATAAAGGTAAATTTAAAGGTGGTTTCTATGAAGGCGATGATCGTGGCGTGGCGGGCTTGGAAAAAACTCTAGATAAATACCTCCGTGGTAAACCCGGCCTGCGCACGTTGCTCATTAACGAACATGGCCGCCTGGAGCGGGAGCTAGAAGAGAAATTCCAGGATGCCCGTCCTGGAGATGACGTTTACCTAACCATCGACATCCGCGCCCAATACGCTGCGGAAATGGCGCTGCGGGAGGCGGGCATTGGCCGGGGTTCCGTCGTCGTCCAAGCACCCGACACGGGAGAGGTTATCTCTATGGTGGCGGTGCCGAACTATGATCCAAATAAATTTATCCCAGGCATCACCACCGCGGACTACAAAATCTACACGGATGACCCGACCATTCCGCTTCTGAATCGCGCCATCAACAGCTTCACTCCCGGCTCCATTTTCAAAGTCCCCGTGGCTCTCTCCGGCTTTCTTGTCCCCGGGCAGACCCGCTCCTATTACAACTGCGATGGGGCAGTGGAATACGGTGGCAAACCTATCCACTGTTGGATCGCCAAGCAGGGCGGGTCGCATGGTTCACAGGATTTAGTTACCGGACTAAAGAATTCCTGTAACTGCTTTTTCTTCCAATATGGAAATGATGCGGGCATTGATAACATTAACAAAATGTGCACTATGCTAGGTCTGGGGATGCAGACGGGGATTGAACTTGAGGGAGAAAGTGCCGGGCTAGTGCCGGGCAAAACCTGGTTAAAGAGTAATGGAGGAGGAGTCTGGGGTTCCGCCGCTACCGCTTTTGTCTCGATCGGCCAAGGGCAGGTAGTCGAGACTCCCCTACAAATGTCCTGCATGGCTGTGACCGTGGCCAATGGCGGCAAAGCCTACTACCCCACCCTCGTGCATCATCGCGTCGATTCTGTGAAACAGTCCACCACCTTCAAGCCGCACTTGCGCACAGATCTGCTTAAGGAGAGTATTCCTTCCCGTCAGATCGAACTCGTTCGCAAAGGCATGTGGAGCGTAGTGAATGCTCCTGGCGGCACGGGGAAAAATTTTAAATCAGACCTGCCAGCGATCGCGCAGCACGGCGGTGGCGCAGGTAAGACTGGCACCGCGCAAGCGTGGCGGGAACATTCCACCACAGTCCGTGATGACAACACTTGGTTCATGTGTTTCGCCCCATATGATTCGCCCAAGGTAGCGGCGGTCATCCTGGTGCAAGGCGGAAAATCCGGGGGGTCCACTTCCGCTCCCATCGCCAAACGTGTCGTGGAGCAGACTATCGCAATTCTCGATGGCAGCTACAAAATCGACCTCGCCACTATCGCCAAATTAACCGAAGCCAAGGGGCACTTCAAACTCATTGATGCCGTAAGCTACGGGAACGGCCCCAATGTTCCCAAGTCCACACCTGAAGACGATGCCGACATCCCCGACGACGAGCCTCCAGAGCACATCATCCGCCCCAAGGCGATACCCCTACCCGTGGCCGTCCCTGCCGAGGCTCCCACTCTGGAAAACCAAGGCAACGTAGCCGCCCCCAAAGCCCGCATCGTGGATGGCCCCCAATACCAACTCAATCCGGGCGCGAACTAGCCCATTTTTTATTCCTACTTTCTTATTTACTCATTTCCCCACTCACTTATCACATGCCTATCGCAACTATCGTAAAACGGATCCGAAAATTCTTCGGAGCTAACTCAGATTTCAACATCGGAACCCGCGTCGTCGTCAATACCGAGCGCCTCGAACAACGCATCGCCCTTGTAGAGGACGGCGTGCTCGAAGAATACAACATCGAACGCTCTGGCTCGCAGAACATCGTTGGCAGTATCTTCAAAGGCCGCGTGCGCAATATTGAGCAAGGCTTGAAGGCCATGTTCGTGGACATCGGCTTTGAAAAGAATGCCTTCCTCCACTTCTGGGACGCCATCCCCGCAGCAGATGCGGAAGAAACCGACTTTGAAAAAATCGACCGCCACGGCAACGCCCGCCAAGCTCCCAAGCGCAAGAAAATCACCGCCAAAGACATTCCCCACATTTATCCCGTGGGTGCAGAAGTCCTCGTCCAAGTGACCAAAGGCCCCATCAGCACTAAGGGGCCGCGCATCACCACCAACATTTCCATGGCCGGTCGTTTCCTCGTCCTCATGCCGCTGACGGACATGTTTGGCATCAGTCGGAAGATCGACGATCCTAAGGAGCGCGACCGCCTCCGCAAAATCCTGCGCAAGCTTAGCGTCCCGGATGGCATGGGAGTCATCATGCGCACCGTATGTAGTGGTAAACGCGCGCGTTTCTTTGTGCGAGATTTAGCCATGCTCGTAGAACAGTGGAATAAAATTTCCCACAATAACAACAACAGCAAAGCCCCCGCCTGCGTCTTCCAAGAGCCAGACATCATTGAGCGCACGGTGCGGGATTTCCTCACGGATGAAGTGGACGAAGTGATCTGCGACAATGCAGAGACCGCCGAACGCATGAGAGATCTGGTGGGTGTCATTTCCCGCCGCAGTAAAAAACGCATCCGCTACCTGCAAACGAACGAGCCCATCTTCGACAAAGTCGGTCTCCAGAAACAGATCGACAACGCCTTCTTCCGCCAAGTGTGGCTCAAGTGTGGCGGCTACTTAGTGATTGATGAAACGGAGGCGCTCATCGCCATCGACGTCAACACTGGCCGCAACAAGAGTCAGGACGACCTGGAGAAAACCATCGTCCAAACGAACCTCGAAGCTGCCGACGAAGTCTGCCGCCAACTCCGTCTGCGCAACATGGGTGGACTCATCGTGGTGGACTTCATCGACATGAAGCACCAGCGGGATCGCCAAGCCGTGGCCAAGGTAATGAAAGACCGTCTGAGGCGCGATAAAGCCAAGACGCAGACCTTGCCCATCAGTGCCTTAGGCCTCATGGAAATGACCCGTCAGCGCCTCAACGAAAGCCTCAGCGAGTCCGTCTATGACGACTGCCAATACTGCAACGGCCACGGCAAAATCAAGAGCACCGAGAGCATGAGCGTAGAGTTGCAACGCCGCATCAACAGCATCCTCCTGCGCTACCCAGACAGCGATCACGACCTCCTCATCGTCGTCCATCCCGATGTCCTCCAACGCCTGCGCACCAAAGACGAGCAGATCCTCGTAGAAATGCAGCGCAAGCACCACGGACGCCTCAGTTTCCGCAGTGACCCGAGCTACCACCGGGAACAAGTCAGCATTCTAAATGCGGTGACGAATAAGGAGTTTAAATAACCCCAGCAGGTCATCCCTTGCCAAGTTTCTAACATCCTATACTCCCCTGTCCTCATAATCCAGCCAGCCTTAGTCATCGCCCAAAAAAAAAACTTCGGTCACCAAATTAGAGTGACATGGGACTGGGTGACAAGGGAATAGCAAAGCGGCTGGAGCACCGAATCAGCATCATCAGAATGTCCGTAGCGAACACCCGAATTAGTTCTCCTCTAGTAGATCAGTATAAAACGTTGCCGCCTGAAGGGCCAGCAGAGCGGCTCGGATTGATCCCGCGACTTCAGATTTTCGCGGCCTACCGGCCGCAATGTTTACGTATGGCTAGCCCAGGGCATCAGCCCGATGCCCGTCTTCGCGTTTTGAGAATGAGGTTGTTTGTGATTTAGAGACGGGCACGTTAGGCACCTGATAATCAAGCCCAGCCCCCTCCGGCTCCGTGGCTGTGGCCCCTTTCCCTAGCATTTCAATTTATCATCATGCGTTCACTGTTTTTCCTTAGCCTTCTGGTCCTGCCCTGCGTTCTCCGGGGACAGGAAAAGGTGACGTATCAAGATCACGTGCGGCCAGTATTTGAGAATCGCTGCCTCAACTGTCATAACCCTGACAAGAAAAAAGGCGGCTTAGACCTCAGCACTTATGCCACCACCATGGCTGGGGGTAGCGGCGGGTTGAGCGTGGACGCGGGGGAGGCTAACAGCTTGCTGCTGCAATGCATCACCTTTGCCAAAGAGCCGAACATGCCGCCCAAGGGCGACAAAATTCCTGCGCCTGAAATCGAACTCATCACCAAGTGGATCGTGGGTGGACTGCTGGATAGTGCGGGCAGTACGGCCAAGGTGAAGAAGAAACAAAATTTCGCGATGGCGGCCACGGGGAATCCCCTAGTGAAGCCGGACGGCCCACCGCCAATGCCAGAACAACTGCTGCTGGACCCCGTGGTGGAATCCCCCCGCGCGGATGCCATCGTGAGCTTAGCGCATAGCCCGTGGGCTCCGTTAGTGGCCATGGCGAGTGTGCGGCAGGTGCTGCTGTATCATGCGGAAACGGGCGCGCTCCTAGGCGTGCTTCCCTTTCCAGAAGGGAGCCCGAAGTGCGTGGGCTTTAGCCGGAATGGCAGCGTGGTCTATGCGGGCGGCGGGAAATCTGGCAAGAAAGGGCTGGTGGTCCTGTGGGATGTGAAGACCGGCAAACGCATCACCACCGTGGGCGAGGAAATGGACGAGGTGCTGGCCTGCGATCTCACCCCAGACCACAAGCTAGTGGCGCTGGGCGGGCCGGGACGGAAAGTGAAAATTTACCAAACCGCCACTGGTCAATGCGTGACAACGATCAAGAAGCACACGGACTGGGTGATGGCCTGCGCCTTTAGTCCAGATGGAGTCTTGCTAGCCACGGGCGACCGCACCGGCGGCTTGTATGTCTGGGAAACGGCCACGGGCAATGAATTTTATAATTTGAAAGGCCATGAGAAAGCGCTCCATGCCATCACTTGGCGGGCGGACTCTAACGTGGTGGCCTCCGCTAGTGAGGATGGCACCATCCGCTGGTGGGAAATGGGCGGGGGGTCTAACATCAAGAACTACCCAGGCGCTGGCGGGGCCGCCGTGCTCGCGCTCGCCTACGCAGCGGATGGGCGGCTCGTCAGTGGCGGGCGGGATGGGAGAGTACGCATCTGGGCGGCGGATGGGAATCAGCAACGGGAGTTCGTCCCCGCAGGTGGGGCCATGGTCACGCAGGTGGGCTGGACTCCGGACGGTGGGCGTTGCCTCACGGGCGCATTTAATGGCGAAGTGAAATTTTGGGATGCCGTCAAAGAAGCCAAGGAGGCGCCCCCGCTGGCCATCGTGGCTAATCCGCCCGCTATCGCCACGCGACTCATTTCCCTGCAACAAGAACTCACTAGCAAGCAAACCAGCGCCCAACAAGCCGCCGCCGCCGCCCACGAACAGGCCCAAGCCGTATCCGCTGCCGAGGCCGCCGCCGAGGAGATGAAAAAGCAAATTGCGCACATGCAAGAGGAGCAAAAGAAGACCGCAGACATCAAAGGCCAACTTCAGGTGGCACTCGGAAAACTGGGCACCACCAAGGGCAAATACCAAGCGGACCTAGCCGATGCCGAGAAACAACTAGCCGCCCTCTCCCTGCCCCCAGCGGCGTCAGGCCCCGCCCCAGCAGGAATGCCGGAGCCCGTGAATACTGCGCTGCAACAAGCCAACCAAGCCCAAGATGCCGCCGTAGAAATCAGCAAAACGCTCACCGAAGCCAAGATCAAAGACCTGCGCGAGATCATTTCCAAACACGAAACGGAGATTACCTCCATGACCGCGCGCATCCCCCAAGCAGAGCAACAAATGCAAGCCATGGTCGGTCAAGTGACGGAGCTGGAGAAGGCCATGCCACTGAAAACCGCCGCTATCGAAGCCGCGCAGAAACTAGCCGCCGAGGCCAAGGCCGCGGTGGCCGCCGCCACGGGAGCCGTGCAGAGCGCGCAGCAGACGATCAACCAATGGCTAGCCGCTAGGGAAATGAAGACCGTGGTCCTCAGTCGCACCGAGCTAGAAGAGTTGAAGGACGTGATCGAGGCACTAAAGGCCGAAGCGGCTCCTTTAGAAGAAGCCACCAAGGCCCCCGGAGAAGAGAAATTACTTCAGGAAAAACGGGATCGCCTAAGCGCAGTCAAGACCGAACTAGCCAAGCACGAGACCCGCCAAGCCGAACTGCAAAAAGCAGCGGACACCGCCCTGCAAAGCATCCAAGCCCTCCAGCCGAAGCAGGGGTAAAACTCCCCCGCTCTCATTTCCAGTTGAGGTGGCGGTAGGGAGGTGGAGCGTGGGCGCTGTGTCCCGATCGATACTCAGGGAAACACGAGAATACGCCTTCGCCCGCGCGCGGAATTTCAGATCCTCAGGCCATGCAGCCTTTTCAGATCGGCTTCCCCCCCCCCGCGCTGCGCTGGTGAGCCATTGCTCCGGCGGCCCGGACACAGCGTCAGCTCTAAAATAAATTTTGCATTCGGAGAATAATTTCAGCAGCTAGGCACTCTTGTCATCGTGTGCCTGTCGGCCCATTTTTATGTGCAACCAAACCAAATACCTATGAAACACCTCCTCAGTATCCTCACCCTCATCTCTGCGATGAGCAGCACCGCGCTAGCCTCTGGCGCTGGCACTAGCGCTCCGCCCCGTCCTCCCAAGGCCGGAGCTACTGCTGCCACCACCATGGACGACGCCAAGTATGCACTCGGCAAAGCGGTCTTCAGCCGCAAGTTCGAGGCCAGTGATAACAGCAGCTCCATGGCCGCGCAGAAGACCAAGCTCATGGCCCTAGCCGGCAAGAGCGGTAAAGAAGGCTCAGCCCTCCCCAGCCTCGCGGGCAAGCTCTCCGCCGCGCAACTCAATGCCTTGGAATACTACGTCGGCCAACGTTTCCCTCAATAATTCACCCTTTCTACTAGCAATCATTTAGCTATGAAGTCACTTCCATACACCCTGGTTTTCAGCAGCCTGCTCGCTGGCCTTGGCCAAGCCGCCGACTCCGCTTACACGCCCACCGCAGGCGGCACAGAAATCACCACTGGCTATCAATTCTCCACCCGTGATCATTTCTGGGAGGGCACGCATCTGGAAACCTTGAAGAACGGCACGGGCGGTGCCTACGAAACGAAGGAGCAACACGTCTTCGCCCTGGCTCTGAGCTATGGGATCACGGACACGCTCTCCATTGATGCCAATAGCGGCTATGTCTGGACCCAGTTCAGCAATGGCGGCCCGGACGATAACGGGATCATTGATACCACCATCGGACTGCGCTATGCCTTTGCCAATGAGGCTGCGGGCGCGCCCTTGCAGGTGGCGGTGCATGTCGGAGGGATCATCGCAGGCGGTTACAATGCCGATGATCTCTTCTCCGTAGGCCAAGGCGAGAACGGCTGGGAAGGCTCCTTGCTGCTGGGGAAACGCATCAACGATAACTTCGGAATCTTTGGGGATATTGGCTATCGTTGGTATGCCAATGATGTCCCGGATCTCATTTACGGCTCCGCTGGGGCTTATGTAAATATCGGTCCAGCCACGTTGACGGCTAGCTATAACCACAGCCAATCCCTCAGCGGTGGAGACATCGGTGGGCCTGGCTTTGGCACCAAATTCGGCGTGCCCGGCACCAAGCAGATCAGCAAAGGGATTGAGGTCGGCTTAGGTTTCGCAGACGACGGTGGGCGCTACTATCAGATCTATTATGCGCGCACTTTAGATGGACGGAACGTGGATCAGCGGGACACCATCGGCGTCTCCATCACCATTCCGTTTGGTGGCGGCAGCGCCCCGGCCATGATGGATCATGCGCCCATGTCCTCTGGTAAATAGCATTTTGGAAGTTGCTTAGATCAGCCCGGTTCGGCCCCTGTCATGGCCGGACCGGGCCATTTTGTGCCCAGCCACGCACCTGCTAGCACCAACGTCCATTCCGCTGGCCGCACCCAGGCGGCTAGCTCATACGGAGCCAGCGCCCCCCCGCCGATCCACAGGCCATGCGCATAACTTAGCGATCCAGCAACGAGCGCTCCGATCAAAGCTCCGTGAGGTTTCCGCACCAGGAACGGCACTAGCACTGCGAGATACCAAGGATTCACCACCGCACTGCCGAGGAAAAATGCTCCATAGATTGCCGCTCCATCGCAACGTTTGCGCCCCCAGAACCAGAGCAGCAGACCGCACGTAAGTCCCATCCCTAACATGCGAGCTGCGGGGACATTTATCATCTGACTAACCGCGAACACCACCGGGCTATTGAACTCCCAATCACCGCTCATGGCTCGCAGGCCTGCCAGATCCGCCGTATTTCCATGCCGCCAAAATGGCGCGTAACACAGCGCAGTCACGCCTGCCGCTAACATCCACCACCACCAACGTAAGCCCCGCAGCAGAAATGGCACTAGCACGATGGCAAAGACCTTGGTGGCCACTGCGAGCCCACAAGCCGCTGCGGTAAATTTCACCCAGCCTCGCTCCCTTGCCCACGTTGCCAGCACCAGCCACGCCACCCACAGGCAATCTGGATGCGCGGTAAATGATGTTTCTTGAATCAACAACGGACACCACGCGAAGAGCAGTGCCCGCCGCGCCCCGGCCCAGCGCACCAGCAAGCCTAACACGCCGAGCTCCACCGCCATCAGGAGTAATTTCAACGGCCACAGAGCGCCTAATTTCACCCAGGCGCCCAGGCCGAAGCAGGCCTCCGTCACTGGCCCATAAATGGTCGGCACGTCTGGATGGTTGATCTGATTCAGCAGCGTCTGCATCGTTTCCGGCACGGTGGAGTCAGAGAAGAACGCTGCGGGAGCCACCATATAAGGATCGCCTGTTTCCAACAGCCGCCAGCCATCCCAGAGATAGCGCGCCCAGTCATCCTCTAACACTGGCAAACTCCACAGCCCTACGAGCCGAAACGCCACCGCTCCAATCCACAGCCATTTCAAAGACACCGGCCCACGCATCGACCAGGCCAGGGTGATCCACGCCACGGCTAGCACACTCCACAGCACCGCCAGTGGCACTGGCTCCGCTCCATGGCTAAACCATCCTAACACGCACCAGGCGGCCAGGGAAATGAACATGGCAAGCAATGGGGAACGCAGCATCATCCGGGAGATTTAGCACGGGATTGCCACCGTGACCAACCCCACACGCCGACGAATGGCCACCACTCCAACGCCCAAGCCCAACGCGGATGCCACCACACGCCATGGGTCTGGAAATGAGCCTGAGCCGCGTAGTAAAAGACATCCGTGGCACTCAGCACCCACAGTGCGGGCGATGGCGCTAACACCGCAAATGGCAACCCCCAGCCCACATACCAATACGTAACCGTCGGAGCCGTCAGCAGCAGAGCCGTAGCGTTCCCACGCGCCAGCGTAACCTCAAGGAGAGGGGGCGTCCCGCCCCCGCCCTCTATACAGGAGGGGGCGAGACGCCACCTCTCCTTGAAGACATACCAAAACAGCACCAGCCCACAGACCAAACTGGCCACAAATTTCGATCCCGTCACTAGCTCCAGCAGCCAATGTAGCGTGGCATTGCTACTAGTCTGCGTGGCGAAGGCAGCAGCGCCAGTGCCCAAGGCTGGCAGCGTGCGGAGAAACGGAAGCGCCGGAATCACTAGCGTTAGACCGAAGCCGCCTAACGCCTGCCAGCGCATGGCTTTAGGCGTATGACTCCACAGCAACGGCA
>JAYVOP010000257.1:0-4769 GCA_043757865.1 Verrucomicrobiales bacterium
GCCGATTAAATTCACCGTGCCGCCCGTCACGTTCACCGCATTGGCACCCGTTAGGCTGGTATTTAAATTCAGCACATTGGGAGCCAAGCTCGTCTGTGCAGCGGCGGAAAATTTATATGCCGTGCCCGCTGGCGTCAGCGCGCCCGTGTAGTTCACCACGCCGGAGCCCCCCAAGCCTAACGAGGCGTAACTAGCGAGGCTGAGATTGTTTCCAGAGTTGGCTCCCAGCGCCAAAGTCCCCGCCGAGGCTGTTCCCAGCGTGTTGAGGAAACTTTGATTCACGGCAAATCCAGCGATCAACGTCGTCCCCGCCGCCACCGTCGGCTGCGTGCCAGCCCCTGGGTCCGATAAAAATCTCCACGTCGTAGCCGCCACCGGAGCCGTGCTCCCTAACGTGACTGCGCCTAAATTTTGCGTCCCACTAAAGCCCAGCACGCCACCGCTCCAAGTCATGCTAGGCAAGGCCGTTTGCGGGCTATTAAATACCAACGCGCCCGTGCCCGTTTTCGTCAGCGTGCCGCTGCCTAGGCTCCACGCAGAGTTCAGCGCCACGTCGCCCGCGCCTTGGATGGTCACGTTGACATTACTACCAGTGAGGCCGCCGAGCGTCAGCGTGCCTGCGTCGGATTGAATGGTGCTGGCACTAGCGGCTACTACATTCGTGGAAATGGTGTTAGCCCCGCCAGTATTCCGCAGTGCGCCATCCGCGGCCCCGCCGGTGCCGTTGATGGTCACGTCTTCGGCTAACGTGATATTTCCCTGCACCTGCAAGGCCCCGCCGCTGGCCACCGTGGTGCCGTTGCCAGCCCCCGTGGCTCCTAGCGCGTTGTTCGTCCGCGCATTCAGCGCGCCCACGCTGATGTTCGTTACGCCCGTGTAGATCTGATCTTTCCCAATCACCAATGTGCCCGCCGTACTCTTCGTCAGGCCCGTGCCGCTGGCAATGATGCCGTTAAGCAGACCCGTTTGTAAATTATACGTCCCCGCCGTCAGCACGCCCGTGGTGCTGCTGAGGATGCCGCCATTTAACACCAGCGTTCCCACCGTGTCATTGTTCGCGCCCAAGTCCAGCACGCCAGAAGTCAGCGTGACCGTGGCACCATCTGCGATCTGATTCGACTGGAGCAATTTCACATTCGTCACCAGTCCGTTCGCATTAGCCGCATTGATCGCGAGCCCCGCCGGAATGGCATTGCTGGGCGCATTCAGGTCTAGCTCACCCGCCGTCACAGAAGTTAGTCCCGTGTAAGTGTTGGTGGCATTCATGGTGGTGCGATAACCGCCAGAGATCGTCAGCGCGGAGGATACCGTTTCGCCAATGGCTCCATTGAAAATGACGCCAGCGCCTGGGTTGGCCAGCGTGGCCGCGCCACTCAGCATGGTGGCTCCCGTGATAGTGAGATTACTAACTGTAGGACTCGTGGCCGTGAGTTGCGTGCCTGCGGCAAAACTGAGCGTGGGCGCAGTGGCATCCACCGTGAGGTCCAACGTGCTCGGCGTGGCCACGAGGCCAGTGACATTGAGCCCAGGAATGGCGGTGGCGGTTAGTGCGCCCGTCGTTAGCGATCCCACCACGCTGCCTACAGTCACGGTCGCACTAGCCGTGTCTGCGCCCGTATAATTTAACACGGAATACCCGCCGCCCGAGCCCTGCGTGGTCTTGTAAACCAAGCTGTGTGGCCCCGCCCCCAGCGTCACTGCAGAGCCAATCGGGGTGTTCGTAGCAATGACTCCTAACGTGCCGATGGCCGCCCCATCAATATACAAAATGGCCGCATCATCATTCTGCCCGCTGAACTGATAGTTGCCCGCCGTGGTGATATTCAGCAGCCCCTTCCACATCACCGCATCATTGATCCCGCCAGCCCCTGCCATGCCAAAACCGAGCACCGGCACCACCGGATAGTAGCCATTCGCCCCTGCGATGGGGATGGCCACGGTGCTATCCGTGCGGCTGAACGCTTGCGGATTCTGATACAGCAATGCCTGGGAAAAGCCCACGCCAGCCGTGCCGATGTTCGCTTGGAAATTGTAGTAAGTGGCATTCGCGCCCGCCGTGCCCAGCGTGGGGCTAGCCAGATTCGGCGTGCGCAGGCTGAGCGTGGCGCTGTTAGCGATGGTGAAATTTCCTGTATAGCCGCTCATGCTCCCACTCAGAATCGTCATGCCCGGACTAGCCGCCACGAGGGTAGCGCCAGAGGTAAACGTCAAATTTCCCGCTCCCGTCAGCGGCCCACTGAGTGTTACCGTATTGGTGCTGGCAGGCGCCTGAAACAGCCTGGCAGCGATGGTGGACGCGCCAGTCACGTTGACTGTGCCAGTGAAATTTCCCGCTAGCAGCGCGCCATTCGCACTCAACGTGCCACCTGCTAGCGTGATGCTATTGCCGATGGAAACATTACTGGTCACCAACTCGCCACCGGTGTTCACCGTCACATTTCCTGAGCCTAATGCGCTCGTATTCTGCGCCTCCACCACGCCTGCGTTGATCGTCCAGTTGCTGGTCAGCGTGCTATTGGCAAAGGCTAGTTGAAAGTCCCCGTTGCCTGATTTCACAAGGTTTCCCGCACCTGTCAGTTGATTTGCCGCCGTGGTAACGATCTTCCCCGTGGCAGGCGAACCCGCCGTGGCCAAGATGTTTACCGTGCCTCCGCCCGCCGCAAAATTCAGCGTGCGCCCAGCGGAAAAGCTTGGCGTGCCTAACGCGGACATCAGCAGCGTGCCGTTATTTAAAGTGATCCCATTGCTGGCCCCGCCTAATGTGGAATCCGCCGTGAAACTCAGCGTCCCACCACCCGCTACCGTGAACCCGCCCGTGAGCGTATTCACACCACTCAGTGCCAACGTCCCCGCCCCCGTAATCGTCGCCCCCGTGGTCCCCCCGAGGATGGCGCTGATCGTGCTCGTCGTTCCCGCGCCTAGCGTGATCGTATTCGTGGCCGCACCCAGCGTCAGCACATTCGCTCCTCCAGCGATGGTGTAGCCCGTGGTATTAAACGTGAGCCCCCCCGCTGTGATCCCCGTGGTTAGCGTGATGACAGCCCCCGTGCCGCCGAAGACCGCAGTGTCGTTATTCCCATTCGCCCACAACGCAGGGGCCGCCCAGTTGGCCGTGCTAACATCCCAGTTCCCTGCTCCCGCAAGGTTCCACGGGTTGTCCGCGGACATGCTAGGAGCTTGCAGGCAGCAGGTGAGGGCCAGCAGCCACCACAAGCGGGCACAGGAGTGAGGGAGAGGAAGCGGAGAGGGGAGGGGAGAGTTCATGGAAAAGTGCGCAATAAGAAGAATGCGGGCGCTGCTTTTAGAAACTCTCTGCGATCCTGTAAATAGATTTCCCGACCCTTATCGACGGGGTGCTCCACCGCCTCGTTCATTACCGACTATTTCACCAACTCCATCAACTTCCCGTAGTTGTCCACGACGTCATACGTCACTTGGTCGCTGGTGATTTTGGCGAAGAACTTCTTGGCACACTCGATCTTCGATTTCTCGATCTCCCGCAGGTCCATGCTGGACATGCTGCCCTTAGTCTCTGCAATAAAATAGACGTGCTTCACCTTGTCCGCCTCGAAGGCGATAGCCCAGTCTGGCGTGTAGTCGCCCACTGGCGTGGGGATCGCGAAGGACTTGGGCAGCTTGGCATAGACCACGACTTCACTGCTGGCTTCTAGTTCACCGGCAAAGGTGCGTTCGGTGCCGGAGTCAGTGAAGACATAATCATAGACGTGCTTGTCCACCTTCAGGCCTTTCTTCAGGTCTTCCTTGCGCTGGGTGAAGATCGTGGGGGCTTCGTGCGTGCCGGTCGTGGTGTCGTAGGCGATGTGCTCTAAAATGACGGTGGCCTTCTGCTCGTTGATCAGGCGAGCGGCCTCCATGATGAAGTTCTCGGGATTGGTGCGGTATTGGACAAACCTTGCGGTCAGGATGCCTTGCAGGATCTGGGAAATCGTGCGGCGGGTCAGCTTGGTGGCTTCCGTGAGCTTGCCGATCAGGTCATATTTCACGGATGAGCTGGCAGTCGTCGTCATGGTCTCCGTGGTGTTCTCACGCAAGACAAAGCCCTCTCCCTGGCGGAACTGGTCGTAGGACGCCTCATCTTTCTGCTCGCCTGCGGTGACGATGTATTGCAGCGGCGTCACCTTCAGCTCAGCATCCAGCGCTTTGATGGCTTTCTGAATCAGTTCCTCCGTCTGGAAGTCCACGGCATAGACCACCTTGTGATTGATGCGATTCCACAGGTCTTGGAATTCCTTCTTTTCCAGGTTCTTGTTCGGATGGATCGTCTCCGTGGCCAACCCATTTTCCACAGGCGGCAGTTGATCCGCGCTGAAGACCGTATTTACCAGTTGGAAGACTTGCTCGCGGTAGGGCTCTAATTCTGGTGGCAAGGGGGCGAGCGTGCCTTCTTTCTGGGCGACGTGGTAGGCTTCGGTGATCTTATCTTGCGTGTCGGTGTAGTCGTTCTTTACTAAATAACGTTCAATCAGCTTCGCCATCTGTGGCGTCACCTTCACCTCGCCAGTCGGCGTCTTGAGCACCTTGTCTTTGAAGTATTCCTCGTTGGCCTTCTGTGGCCGTGCGGAGAGGGAGGCGCTGATGTCCTTTTGCAATCCCGTCACGAAATCCTTGTAGCTTTCATTCGCCACCACGGTTAGCACGTTGATCTGGTGAACGATGGCAGGATCATCAATGCGGTCACCCAGTTGATTCCGGCAGAGGCGCATCCCGCGGCCCACTTCCTGGCGGCGGGAGACGGTGTTGTCACTGTG
>JAYVOP010000258.1:0-18049 GCA_043757865.1 Verrucomicrobiales bacterium
AACCCTCAAGAAGGGCGACGAAGTGGAAGCCATCGTGCTGGAAATCGACAAAGCCAACCAACGGATCAGCCTCGGTTGCAAGCAACTGGATGGCGATCCCTGGAGCGGCATTGACGAGAAATTCCACGTTGGTGATCTGGTCAAAGGCATCGTGGCGAAGATCGCCAGCTTTGGCGCCTTCATCCAACTCCAAGACGACATCGACGGCCTGGTGCACATCAGCCAGCTCAGCGAAGAACACGTCAACCGCGTCAAGGACATCATCAAAGTCGGCCAAGAAGTCGAGGCTCGCGTCATCAAAGTGGACAAAGTAGAACGCCGCATCGGCCTCTCGATCAAAGCCGCCAGCTACGACGAAGAGCAACTCAAGCGCGAAACCGCCGCCTTCGAAGCCCTCCGTCCCTCCACAGACATGGTCGGCCTAGAACAAGCCTTCCAATTCGCCACCGAAGAATGGCGCCCCGGTCAGACCAAGTAGCCTTGCTGCTGCCTAAGTCAGACTAAAACTCACGCAAAACCCCGCCCGCCGCAAGGCTGGCGGGGTTTTGAGGTGAGGAACTAAAATTAAATGAACCTAACGCCACCGCAAATTTACGTCATCGCTGGCCCGAACGGAGCTGGGAAGACGACTTTTGCGCGTCATTTTCTGCCAGAAGTAAACATCAAGGAATTCCTCAATGCAGATTCCATCGCAGCGGGACTCTCTCCGCTCGACCCACCAGCCGCCGCCTTCCGGGCATCTCGTCTGCTATTATCCCGCTGGAAAGAATTAGTGCAACAACGCATGAATTTTGGCTTTGAAACGACCTTGAGTGGAAGAACCTACGCCACCATGCTGCGCACAGCCAAGCAGCAAGGCTATCAAATTACGCTATGCTATCTCTACTTGGAGAGCCTACAGCACTCCATTCGCCGCGTTAGAGAACGCGTCATCAAAGGTGGCCACAGCGTTCCAATAGCCGACTTGAAACGACGTTTCAAACCAAGCCTCAACAATTTTTCCCAAGTCTATCGTCCCCTTGCGCACACCACCCTGCTCTACAATGCCACCTTGCAAAACCCTGAATTGATTGCAGAATGGACAGGAGAAAACATCCTTATCCACGATCCAGCAACCTATGAAAAAGTCGCCCACCAAAGCAGCTAAAAGACGCCCCACCAAGCCCACTTCCGCCGTCGCTAAAACCGCTTCCGCTGCTATGAAAAAAGTAGCCAAACAGGTAGCCGCAGAAAATAAGCGCTGGGGCTTACCCTTGATTGCTGAGGACACTCGAACCTAGCAAAGCCGTCAGCTACGACGAAGAGCAACTCAAGCGCGATGCGTAGCAGGGCCTTTCCAACCGCCGCCTTCGAAGCCCTCCGTCCTTCCACGGACATGGTCCGCCTGGAACAAGCCTTCCAATTCGCCACCGAAGAATGGCGCCCCGGTCAGACCAAGTAGCCGTGGCCTGGGCTTCCAACCCATAAGCCTAGCAGCCTAAGTCAGACATCAAATCACGCAAAACCCCGTCCGCCGGAAGGCAGGCGGGGTTTTCTGCGTGGCTGGAGGGATGCTGTTCCTGAAGGTAACCGGAGCGCTAGGGGCTATCTCCGCCAGCGGAGGTGGCTCTGAACTTAGCTATACTCATTCCCGATCGGCTAGGGCGGAGCCTCGCTCCACCTCCGGCCCGTCCCTTTTAGTTGGCGGGGGCTATGAAGGCTGCCGTTGCCGCCGACAGAACAAAGGGAGCGCTAGCAGGAGAAGCGCTTGGGTGGGCTCTGGGAGTTGAATGTATTCGAGGGTTAATTGGGGGCGGAACTGGGAGGTGGTGGAGTTACTGGACTCGAATTTCTTGGCGCTTTGCGGGATGGTTTCGTCGCCTGCGAGGAGCCAGCCGTAGTTGCTGGCTGGATTTGCAAGCCAGTTTTGCGTGTCTGCGATGAGGGCTGCGCTGGTCCACTGGAAGTAGCCGCTGGTGGAGGTAACGGTGGTGGTGGCAGAGGCGGTGGGGAGGAAATCTCCGCCCGCAGTGGTCCAGAGCGTGGGCTTGCTGGACTGGAGCCATGTGGTGTCGCCTAACACGGCGGTTACGCCCGTGGATTCGTTGCCAATGGGGTCGGACGGCCCGGCGGTCCATGCGGAGGTGACGACATAGAGGCTAATTCCCGTATCTGCTGTGCTTACGATAGTGAGGTGCAATTGGATGGTGGCGGAGGTGATGATGGCCCCGGCAGGGAGGGTGCTGAGGTCAAATTGCAACAGGCTGCGGCGGCGGGAGTTGCTAGCTTGGTTGGTGCGACCTACTAGCAGGAACTCGCCCGATCCATTCGCGGCTGTGCCTGTCGGATCTTCATAGAGCACGGCATCCTGCACGGGAGTGAGGGTTAAGATGGCGGCAGGGGCGAGCGTTGCACAGCCGAGTAAGATTAAGCTGGCGATGAGGGTGAATGGAAGTTGAAGCAGCATGGATGGCATCCTAGACGCACGAATCTTCAGTCAGTTACAGAAAAATAATGCAGCAGGAGGATTTATTTTTGTAACCACGCATCTGTCCTAGACGTCAGAAAACATGCGGGCTCCTCCTTCTCGCTCCCCTCATCCCCTCATCCCCTCTCCTAACCTTATATTCCTATGCGTTCCTCTCCGTCGAATCTAAGCAGTCGGCTTGCTCTCCTTGTTGCCGCCTGCTTGCCTTTGGCGTCGGCCACGGCGGCGTTTCCGCAACTAAAGTTAGAAGTGGTTTGCCAAAATCAGCTTTATGCGCCTGTGACGATGGTCTCTCCGCTGGATGGCTCTGGCCGGATGATGGTGGGTGAGCAACGAGGGCGCATCCGCATCTTCCGCAATGGAATGTTGGAACCGACTCCGTTTCTGGATCTGGGAGCTAAGCTCTGCACAGAACGTGCGGGTTATGATGAACGTGGATTGCTAGGTATGGCATTTCATCCAGGGTTTTCCACGAGCGTCTCTCCGGGATTCAGGAAATTTTACATCTTCTATATTGCTAACTCTCCGCTGGCTCCGGGTGTCACCGCAGACCCCGTGGACAGCCGGGAGGTGATCTCGGAATTTCAAGTCTCTGCGACTAATCCTGATGTGGCAGATCTTGCGAGCGAAAGGGTGCTGCTGACTTGGGATAAACCTCAGTTTAACCACGCTGGTGGTGGCTTGGAGTTCGGGCCGGATGGGTATCTGTATTTCACGGTCGGGGATGGTGGTAGTTCCCAGGATAACTTTGCTGGCCATACGGGAGGCTCCACTACGCGACCCGCTGGGGCCATGGGCAATGCACAGGATCTTACGAAGCTTTTTGGCAAGATGCATCGCATCGATCCCCTAGGCACCAACGGTCCAGGAGGTCAATATGGCATTCCGGCGGATAATCCCTTTGCGGCGGGCGCGGGTGGAGCACGCCGGGAGATCTATGCCTATGGGCTGCGCAACACTTGGCGCTTTTCTTTTGATAGCCGGACTGGCGGAACAAATCGCTTGATCGCAGCGGACGTGGGTCAGGGAGAGGTGGAGGAGATCGATATCATCACGAAAGGGGCTAATTTTGGTTGGAGGAATAGGGAAGGTAGCTTTGTGCCCACATTCTCGACGGGGGCTCCTGCCATTGTCGGAACGGTCACGGACCCCATCGCGCAGTATGCGCACCCCGGCGTAATCAAGGGATCACCCGCTTTGCCGCAGTATGGGGTTTCGGTGGCTGGCGGCTACATTTACCGGGGCAGTGCGATTCCCGCTTTGGTGGGAAAATATGTGTTTGGGGATTACAGCGTCAGCACCACAGCTCCGAACGGGCCCATGCTGGGGCTTGAAGAAACGTCCCCTGGCGTATGGGCCATGTCTCAGTTGGACATCTTGGGCAGTAATCCCATCGGGAAGTATATTTACGCCTTCGGCCAAGATCAAGCGGGAGAGCTTTATGTATTGACGAACCAGATCCGGGCAGTCACAGGGGTGGATCCGACTACGGGCTTTCCCTCAGGAGCCATCTTGAAAATCGTCCCCGTTCCCACTACGACTGCCGTCACCCTAACCGCCACGAAAGATAACACTATCTTCGGCGGGGATCTGGAACAGTCCTTGAGTAATGGTGCGGGGGATTGGTTCTTTGCTGGTTCCACAGATCCGTCGAAAAACAGTGGGGCGGTGCGGCGGGCGCTCGTCAGTTGGAATCTCACCAGCGTCCCGGTGGGCTCCACCGTGGCTACGGCGGCGGTTACCTTGAAAATGGATCGCACGATCTCACCAGCGTATAGTTTCTCCCTGCATAAGCTCAATACCGCATGGGGTGAAGGCACCGCCAATGCCGCCGTGCAGGAGGGCGATGGAATAGCAGCCAGTGCTACCGATGCCACTTGGCTGAAGCCCATCTTCGGCCAAATCCCACTCTGGACGAATCCCGGTGGCGATTATGTGCTCACCCCATCAGCTAGCCTCAGTGTCGCTGCAGAGACCAACTACACTTGGTCCGCTCCTGGTTTAGCTAAAGATGCAACGGGCTGGGTTAATGCATCGACTACGAATTTTGGCTGGCTTCTGAAGGCGGATCAAGAAAGCGTCACCACCACTGGCTCTGGCACGGCGGGACAATTCACCGTTACCGTGGCAGATAGCATCGACCTACGAGACGGCATGGTCGTCGCTGGCACCGGGATAGGCACGGCGGCTAAGATAGCCACCGGCGGTATCAACACCACCACCCAAGTCCTCACCCTAACGGTAGCCAATGCATCTGCCGTCTCTGGCTCCCTCATTTTCGCTGCCCCCTCAGCCAAGCGCTTTGCCGCCCGCACCGCTACTTTAGCAACTGCGCGGCCCAAACTAGCACTCACCTACGTGCCACCCCCAGCCGCCGTCACCAACCATCGTAAACTCTGGGAACTAGCAGGATATTTCACGGGACAATACATCAACGATAATTACGATACTGATGGCGATGGCATCACAGATGGGCTCGAATACGCTTGGGGCTTCCTACCACGCAGCAGCAATCTCCAGTCTGCGGGGTTCTCGGTGAACCAAGCAGCCCTAGCCACAGGCGGGCCAGTGGTCATCACGTTCCGACGGGACCCGCTAGCCACGGATCTCACCTACCGCTGCCAAGTATCCACGGATCTCCAAACGTGGACTACCCTCACCACCAGCACTGCAGGTGGCGTCCCCACGGGATCGGGATACGTTAGCGAAGTTGTGACAGATACCCCATTCCGCAATGTAACAGTCAACGATACGGTTCCCCTAGGCTCCACCAGAAGACTCTACCGACTCCAAGTGCTTCGGTAAAAGGGCATCTTGCTAGCAAATGCGCCACGTCCCCGCCAAACCAAAATCGGCTGCCCAAAAAAGAAACCTTGCCATGATACAAATTTCTTTATAATTTCCATAATTAAATCCTCCCCTGCGCTCGATCCTCAACCACTGCCTCGCCTCCCACATGAAAACCTCCGTTGTTACCCACCTCTTCAGCGCGCTGTTAGTCAGTCTCGCCACTTATGCCAGCGCTCAGAGCACCACAGAACCAGTGTTTCCGGCCATGAGCTTCAGCCAAGGATCTCGTGGAGCCGCCATCATCAAGCAGTTGGGCCCCCGTCTGCCAGAGGTCGCTAAATTTTACGGCATGACCGAACAGGAGCTTGGGCAATTATGCCTGCGCGACAAGGACCTGCGGACGGACAACTCGGGGAGGCTCCATTTCGTCTGCGAGGGAAACACCGTCGCCCAAGCCCCCACCGCAACCAACGGCGGCACCAATGCATTATTGACTTATCCAGCAAGCCAGACCTTTCTACTCCACAGCAAGCCGGGGCTGACGCGTGTTATTTATCTAGATTTCAATGGTCACACGACCACCGGAACTCAATGGAATAGCAGCTATACTGGTGGCGCATCCTTCACCACGCCACCTTACGATACCGATGGCGTGCCCTCCACCTTCAGCTCTGCTGAACTAGCGAACATCCAGGAAATCTGGAAACGCATCGCTGAAGATTACGCACCATGGGACGCAGACGTAACCACCGAAGAACCACCACTAGAATCCCTTCGTAAAACTACTAGCACAGACACCGCTTACGGGGTCCGCATGGTAATCGGCGGCAGCAGCACAGATTGGCTAGGCGCGCAGGCCGGCGGGGTGGCGTATCTTAATTCTTACAGTTGGAACTCAGATACCCCAGCCTACATTTTCCCTGCTCAGTTGGGAAATGGCTATCCTAAATACGTCGCAGAAGCCGCCAGCCACGAATGTGGTCATACGGTGGGACTCAGCCATGATGGACAGACCAACGGCACAGAATACTATCAAGGAGCCAACGATTGGGCTCCGATCATGGGGGCGGGTTACTATGTAAACGTCACCCAATTCAGCAAAGGCGAATACCCCTTGGCCAACAACACGCAGGATGACCTAACTATTATCAACGGCTACATACCCCGGAGCGCAGACCTTGTGGGAAATGATATTCTAACTGCCACGCTCATCAGTAATACAAGCGTCAACCTCACTGGCATCATCGAAAGCCGCACGGACGCGGACCTCTTCAAATTCAACGTCGGTGCGGGCGTGCTGGATTTCAATGCTACGCCTGCCGCCCCTGATGCGGATCTGAACGTGGCACTCAGTTTATACGATGGATCTGGCAACCTCATCACCACCGCAGACGCTGCCGGACTCAGCTCCAGCCTGAATGTCAGTGTGGCTGCAGGCACCTACTACCTCGCGGTCGATGGCGTTGGCGTGGGCACTACCTCCACCGGTTACTCGGACTATGCGAGCATTGGTCAATACTCGGTGACTGGCACCGTGCCCAGCAGTCTTGGCCAGCCGCCGGTGGCCGTAGTCTCCCAGACCACACCCGTGAAAGGCTTGGGTCCACTCACGGTAAATTTCAGCAGCGCTGGTTCCTATGATCCAGAAGGCAGCACACTGACGTATGATTGGGATTTTGGAGATGGCAGCGCGCAGTCCTCCTTGGATAATGTCACGCACGTCTATTCCGCGCCCGGCACCTACACTGCATCGCTAGTGGTCTTTGATGCCGCCGGACTTTCCGGCTCCGCCTTCATCGTTATCACGGTGCAGAGTCCAGCCACTGTCATTTACGTCAGTGACATCGCCATGAGCAAAGTCGTGGCCCCCCAAGGCACCAACGCCGTAGCGCTCGTCACCATTAAAGACCTAACCGGTGCCCTCAAAGCTAACGCCACCGTAACAGGCAACTGGTCCGGCCTCACCACTGGCACCTCCAGCGTGAAAACCAACTCCAGCGGGCAAGCCAGTATTAGCAGCGCCAAAACGAAAAACAGCGGCACCTTCACTTTCACCGTCACTGGCGTCGCCCTTACAGGTTCCACCTACGATGCCACGCGCAACGTGAAGACGAGCGGTTCCATTGTGAAGTAAAGGATACTAACGGAAGTTAGCTTTTATGCTGGCTTTGCGTCTTACATTATCCCCTCTTCTGAGATCCCCGGACAAAACTCCCGTGCGACAACTCCCTGTAGGATTTCCGCTGACCGTCGTTAAACACGCCTGATCCACACTCTGCTGCCAATCTCAGGAATGCTGGTTTATAAGCTAATCCGCTAGTGAGAGGTGAAGATGAAGCGAATGTCGTCGGTAACTGTGGTGCGTATTTCCAGGCGTTGTACGTAGGCTTGGGCGTTTTGTTGGAGGTGGAATTGAGCTGGGCGGTGCAGGCGCTTACTTGGCTGGAGCTGACTTTGTGGCCGCAGAGTTCCTCGACGATTTTGGAGATTTTGCGTGGGGAGACACCCTGCTCATACATTTCGGCCATCGCCAGAGTAAGATCCTGCTCGCTGCGCACGCCGCGTTCTAGAGCGGAGGGGTAGAAGTCGATGCCGCCAGGGACTTGTGGGATGCGGAGGTCGATGGGGCGATGTGGGTGTTGAGGGTTTTGGATTTGAATCCATTGGCGTGGCCGAGTCGGCTCTCGCAGCGTTCGTAGGGCTGGGCGTGGAGCACGGCGGCGCGTTCGAGGTGTATGGCTTCGTTGAGCAGGAGACGGAAGCCCTCAGCGATGCTGGGGGGAACCTTGGGTGGTGAGGAGTTGCAAAACGGGGTTTAGAAGGTCAAGATCGGGGTGGTGGTTCCTGTGTGAGTGGGTGTTGGATATGTTTAGGTACCCCGACACAGCCCCCCCTGCCCCCCCCACCACCTTGCGGAGTGAGGCTAAAGCCTTTTACAGAACAGAAATTACACCCCGGATCGGGCCGTGTCTGTGCTACACGGTGGCGTTCGACCAACCAGGGCAAAGCGCGCTGCGGCAGATGGTGAAGATGTTGGTGGGAGCCTGCTGCGTAACTAATTCTCTGGGGACATGGTGGTATTCGGAAACACGCTGGAGCCCTTGTATTTAGTGTAACGCGATCACGCCAGAGATGCTAACACCTGTGCTGAAACAATGGTCCGCTGTGAAACCGGAGGCCGCCGCAGACTGGCTGGCGGGCTTGGCCGTGACCAAGAATGCACGGAATCGGGCGCTGAATGAGACTGTTAGGGCTTGGTTGGCACAAGATGCGTCCATCATTGAACCCTGGTATCAGTGCCACGCGGCCCTCCCATTGGTGATGAATTAGCGCGCGTCATGATGAGTCATTTGCGGGAGAAGGATCCGGCAGCCTGCAAAATGTGGTTGCAGCGGGTGCGGAGGCCTGACACACCTGGACTGTCTCAGTAAAGCACGGATGAATACGGTGGCGCTCAGCGCAGCGCCTACATCATACCACGCTGGGCCTTGGAATTTTTTTTGCATCAAACAACCATGAAATCACTGCTCCACATTCTCTCTCTGCTCACGTTAGGCTCAGCGTTGCCCGCAGGCGAATGGGTCAATATTTCTGACAAGTTCACAGACACCGTCAAGCCCGGCTACGGTGGCCCGACGGCGGGCGTGAGCGTGGATCGCGTGTCCGGGGAGGTCTCTGTGATCGTGAGCGATCAAGGCCTGTGGCGGAGCACAGATCATGGAGCCACCTTTGCACGATGCGATGGGAAAGCCATCGGAGGCCGGGGCGAGACGGGTTGGACGCTCTGTGCGGACCCGGCTGGAAAGCGGCTAGCGTGTTTTATGATCTATGGAGAAAGCGCGATGACGGTGGACGGCGGCACCACGTGGAAGCCGTGGAAAACCACGCATCTGGACTTCGGAGCCGTGGACTGGGCAGACACGGCCCAGCGCCTGCTAGCCATCCGCCATGAGAGCGGCGGGATGCTGACCACCAGCGCAGATGGCGGGACCACGTGGCAGGATCTGGGCAAGGGCTTCAGCGGCTGCGGAGTGGTGGATCATCAGACTTTTCTAACCACCAAGGAAAAGGAGCCCGGCATCTTTCGCAGTACGGATGCGGGCGTGACTTGGCAGGCCGTGCATTCCACCACGCCTACCGCCGCCGTGCCCGTGGTCTTTGAGAGAAATCTCTATTGGGCCACGGGCCAAGATGTGCTCGTGAGCCGAGACCAAGGTCGCACGTGGCAGACGTTAGGCAAGCCCGTGCCCGCCAGCTACGGCCCATGCTTTGCCAGCGCCACACACATGGTAGTCATCGGCAAAGATGGCTTTCAAGAAACCAATGACGCCGGTCAAACCTGGACGCAGGCCGCTCCGCTGCCCGCTGGTTTTACCATCAACCGCGTGGGACCACACTACGTCTGGGACCCCGTGGCAGATATTTTCTACGCCTCCACCATGACCAAGCCGACGTTTAAATATGTGCGTTAGGTGAGCGGGAAATGTCTTGCGTTGCTAGAAACGGTACTTTAGCCACAAGCCATGACAAATGGAACCCTACTTGAAGGAGATTGCCTACAACGGCTGCATGAATTGGAGGACGATAGCTTTCAAGCCATTGTGGCTGATCCGCCGTATTTCCAAGTGTTGCTAGGAGAAGATTGGGATAACCAATGGCAGTCTGAGGAGGCCTATCGGGATTGGTTTAGCCGTTGGGTCGCTCTCGCGGGCACCAAGCTGCGGGAGGATGGGCTGTTCTACATTTTCGGACAACTGGGGAAACGAGAGCACGTGTGGCTGCACGTCTGTGCGCAGTCGGTGCAGCAACTCCAGTTTCACGACATGTTGATCTGGGATCGCGCAGTTGGCTATAACGAACGCTACGATAGCTTTACCCCATGTTATGAAATGGTGCTCGTGCTCAGAAAGCATCGGGAGGCGAAGCCTTATTTCGACAAGGATGCCGTGCGCCTTCCCTACGAGCCGAGCGTGATCTCCACCTACTTGAAGGACAACCGCTACAAGGATCTGGAAGCGCGCAAGATTCACTTAGAAAAAGGGAAATACGCAACGAACATTCTCCGCGTCCCCAGCCTCAAAGGTCAATCGAGAGAAAAGATCGGTCATCCCTCGCAGAAACCCATCAAGCTCATCCGGGATCTCATCCGTTGCGCTACGAAACCCGGGGACCAAGTGCTGGATCCATTCATGGGCTCTGGCACCACGGCTGAGGCCTGTGAGGAACTGGGCCGGACTTGGGTCGGAATTGAGGCTCTGCCGAAGTATGTGGAAATGACCAACCAACGGTTAGCGCTGATGCGTCAGGAAATGGAATTATTTCACCACTGAACGCTTAGGAGAACTGACGCATTCCAGAAGTTAGGGCCGCAGGTAGCGGCATCCCGAACAATGCTGGATGGGGTTCCGTCTGCGGTTCACGCTCCACCCAGGACCAGATTTGTTGGAAGCCCAGGCTGCATTGGAGTCGTCGCTGCTTTTTGGAATCAATCTTCGGATTGAGGCCGATGAGGGCGTCATTAAATGGTGCTGACTGCTTCCGTAACTTGGCCATGTTCCGGGCCGCCAAGGGGGTGAGGGAGAGGTCTTTGATCGCTTCGTCAAATGTTTCCAGATCCCCCGCCGTCAGGGGATGAAAAACGGACCTCCATAAAGCGGCTCGCACGACCAGCGCGATGGCGTTAACAAACACCTTCAATGGTCCGCGCTGCTGCCAGTAGCCGACGATGAGTAAGAAATCCTCATCAATGGCAAACTGCCTTCGCGCATCACCCAGTGCCAGGGGGCTGCCAAATTTGCAGGCCTTGATGGACACCGGGAGATGTCTGAATTCGTCGGGCAGTCGAGCCAAGTGATTGGCGGAAGCGGGCACGTCCCATTTATCTGTATAATTGGAATCAAATGGGGCGAAAAACTGGGTGCAGATCCAGTCTTGAAAAACGAATCCGTGGTGTTGCACTTCGACCATAGCGTAGTCTTGGGTAAAATTGAAAGTGACCGCTCAACTTGCGGCCATAACTTTCGTACGGTTAGGCGCTCAGCCTCCGCAAGCTCATTCACTTCGATTCTGCGCGAAGGCATATTCCGCCACGATCTCCCCGCGCAGGAGATGCTGTTGGATGATCTGCTCTAGCACGTCTGGCGTGCAGGAGTGATACCATGTGCCCTCAGGATAGACGACGGCTATGGGGCCGCGCGTGCAGACGCGAAGGCAGTTGGCTTTGGTGCGGTAAATGAGTGGCTCTGGGCTTTGCTGGGCGAGTTCCTTGAGCCGATGTTTCAAATACTCCCAGGCCTCCAATCCAGCCTCTGGAGCGCAACAGAGTGCCTCCCGCTGGTCTGCGCAGAGGAAGATGTGGCGCTGATAGCGTTCGAGTCCGAGGGTCTGGGTAAGCGTCGCGAGGTCTGCCATGATGGGGCGTAGCAGACTGGGGTTGGGCCCGTGGTCAAATTGTTTCCCAGCCTCGTGCGTGCGCGTGGGGAAAATTGTCCGCTAGCGGAACTTGCCAAGGCGGCTTTCCCCGGGTTCACTGGCCACTCTGCTCCCCATTTCCCTCATGCTTACTGAAACTGATCTTCTTCCCGCGCGCCCGTTGCTGGCAGCGTTACGTCGCACTTTAAATGAGGTGCTCTTTGGGAAAGCGGAGTTGATCGACCTCGTAATCACGGGCTTGTTAGCGCGCGGCCACCTCTTGCTGGAAGGCTTGCCGGGGCTGGGGAAAACGGAGCTAGTCAAAGGTCTCAGTAAGGCGCTGCAACTCCAGACCCGTCGCATCCAGTTCACGCCAGATCTGCTCCCAGGAGACATCACCGGCAACCCCATCCTCCAAGAAACGCCGCAGGGGCGGCAGTTCGTCTTCACCCCCGGGCCGATCTTTACCAACCTCGTCCTAGCGGATGAAATTAACCGCGCCTCCCCCAAGACCCAATCCGCCTTGCTAGAGGCCATGCAGGAGCGGCGTGTGACCGTGTTAGGAGAAACGCATGTCCTGCCAGATCCGTTCTTCGTGCTGGCCACGCAGAACCCCATTGAGCTAGAGGGCACCTATCCTTTACCAGAGGCGCAGTTGGATCGGTTCCTCTTTAAAGTAGAAGTCCTGCGCAATGATGCGGCCACGCTGGAGCGCATCGTCAAAGACCGGGAGTTAGGCCTGGAACCTAGCGTGGAGGCGGTGCTCAGCCAAGCGCAGTTGCAGGAATTACACCTGCTCACGCGGCAGATTTTCTTGCCCGATGTGGTGGCTAACTACATCGCCCGCATCGTGGATGCCACCCATCCTGGCCAGTCCGCCGCAGCGGCCCAAGTGAAATTTGGCGCTAGCCCGCGCGCGGCCTTAAGCTTGGCTTCGGCGGTCAAAGCCCGGGCGTTGATGGATGGTCGGTTGAATGCGAGTTTCGATGACGTGGCGGCCCTGGCGCTGCCGGTGTTGAACCATCGCATCATTTTGGATTACGCTGCCAAGATCGCAGGCCGCACCACGGGCCACGTGGTGGCGGACATTTTAAAAGAAGTCCCCGTGCGCGCGGCGGCTCTGCCGAAGCCGTTGACGGCTGCCTAGCCGGGGCCTCTCCCGGATTCAGCCGTGGAGAATTTGTTGCGTGATGGGGATTGCATTGTGGGCGGGAGATCCGCATGATGCGCGCCTTTACGTCTATGAAATTCTTTTCTCCTCTGTCTTCTCTGCTCTTGTTAGTCAGCCTGTTGAGTGCTTGCAATCCTAGCAAGCCAGTGGTGGTACCGAAGCGTAAAACGACTGATCCCACGGGCGTGGTCAAGGAGGTGAATCGGCTCTCGTTGGTGCATTCTCCCTTTCTGAAACGGCATGAGACGGATCTGGTGGACTGGTATCCGTGGGGGGAGGAGGCCTTCGCGCGGGCAGCGGAAGAGAATAAGATGGTAATGGTCTGCATCGGCTATAGCTCGTGTCCGTGGACGTTGAAGATGCAGCGCGAGACGTATGCTGATGCGCAGATCGCGGGTTATTTGAATAAGCACTTTATCAATATTCTGGTGGACCGAGAGGAGCGGCCGGACCTGAATAATGCCTATATGCGGTATGCGTATCTGCGGAATCGGCAGAGTGGCTGGCCGCTGCATGTGTGGCTGACGCCCAAGGGTCTGCCGTGGCATACGGCGGTGTATCTGCCGCGCTTATCGACGAATAGTAGTCCGGGCTTCCAGACGACGGTGGAGCATGTGGTGAATGATTGGGAAGATCCGGCGTATGTGAATCGGGAGGCGCTGTATCGCGTGGAGGGGAGTAAGATGGGAGTGCTGCCGCCGATGGGAATAGATAAAAAAGGGCAACCGATTCTCTCCCCACAGCCTGCGTTAGGGTATCGGCAGCAGTTGGAGCAGTTGCAGATGGGGGATAAGGAATCCAAGCTGGAGCTGTCGGCGTTGGAGTTGGCGTTTGATAAGTTGAATGCGGCATTTGACCCGGCCTACGGAGGCTTTAGCGGGGCTCCTAAATTTCACCAAGGCACCTCCATTGAATGGTTGCTAGAGTATGCCTCATTAAGGAAAGCGACGGCGTATGGCCGCAGTGAACGAGCGCAGCTAATGGCGCGTGTGAGCTTGGATAAGTTGGCGGCGGGAGCCTTGCAGGATCAACTGGGAGGTGGGTTCCATCGGTATGGGATTGATGCGCACTGGACGGTGCCGCAATTTGAAAAAATGCTCTATGATCAGGGGTATCTGGTGCAGGCGTTCTTGCATGCGGCGGCGGTCACGGGGAAGACCAGTTTCCTAGCTACCGCTAAGCGCACGCTGGACTATGTGGAGGCGGAACTGAATCACCCCGCAGGCGGATTCTATTGTGCGGAAAATTGCTTTAGCTCCTTGAAGCCAAGCGATCAGGAGGGCGGCTATTACCTCTGGCGGAAGGAGGAGATAGACCAGATCGTAGGGCCGGAAAGTGCGGCGGTGTTGCAGCGCGTCTATGATCTAACGGACAAGGGGAATCTCCCCGTGGAGGTGCTGAATCTGCAAACGGAGCGATTCCCGAATCAGAACATCCTCCGCATGGCGCATTCACTCGCAGAAGCGGCCCAGGCATTGAGTCTGCCGGAGGCGCAGGTGGACCAGCTGTTCCAATCAGGAAATGCTAAGCTACTAGCGGCCCGGCAGTTGCGCCCGCGTCCGCTGCGGGATGAGAAGGTTCTCCCCGCGTGGAATGCGGTGGTCATCTCCGCCTTCCTCCAAGGTGCTAGCCAACTGCAATCCCCCGCGTATCTCCAACGCGCGCTGAAGGCGGCAGAATTTACCTACAACACCTTTCTCAAAGCAGACTATAGCCGCCCGCGCTTTGCGGAGGATTACGCGCTGCTCATCAAGGCCATGTTAGACGCCTATGAAACGACGGGTGATCCCAAGTGGTTAGAAAATGGCGTCAGTCTCCAGGCGCGCATGGATCGGGAGCTGTGGGATGGGGTGCTGGGCGGCTACTGGGACGGCCCGGCGGATCCGAATTTGTTTGCCCCGTTGAAATCATGTGATGAGGCCTGCGAATTCGCCCCCAACGCCACCGCAGCCAGTAATCTGGTGCGCCTCGCCCGCTTGTTAGGCGAGCTCCGTTATCTGACGAGCAATGGGCCGAATCCGCAGCCTAGCGCGAGCGCCACGCTGAATGCCTTTGTCGGGGAAACGACGGCCACCGCCATCGGAGCCGCCACTCCGCCGGGCCCCGCCACTCATGTGCGCGTGCTCAGCGCCTATGCCCAATATTCCCTGCCAGGGTGCCAGTTCATCATCTGTGGGAAGTTAGGTAGCCCCGAAGTCCAGGCCTTCCAAGCCGTGCTCCTAGCCCATTTCCGCCCGAACTCCTACCTCCTCTATCTGGACGGCGGCCCCAGTGAAACCTATCTTAAAGCCCACAACCGCGAGCTGGCAGGCCTCAAGCTGGCCTCTGGTAAACCGCTGGTGGTGCTAGCGCGGAACTACCACAAAGAGCAATCCTTCGCCAATCCCGCAGACCTCAAGGCGTTTTTGGATCAAGAGTATTGAGCCGGAGCGCGCTCCTTGGCAAGGCGCTCCCATGGCTGAGCCGCCAGTGCTAACGGGTCCATCGCGCAGGGTAAATGGGGCGGCTTGCCAAGCTGCGCACCATCGTGGGGGACGGCCTGTCCGCGCTCCTGGCAGGCTTTGCAGAACGCTTGTGAAATTTTTCACAAGTTCTTCTTGCCCGCCATATCCCCTGTGCTATTACCGACGCTCTTCAACCTCACCCCCGGTCAGATGACCGGGCTCAACTGCTTTTTAGCACAGCCCATTTTCCCTTTTTAACTATGAGCAACATCGGCAAAATTGTCCAAATCATCGGCCCGGTTCTCGACGTGGATTTCTCCGCATCGGGTCAACTTCCCGCCATCTATAACGCCCTGGAGATCAACTACGAAGTGAGCGGCAAGCCCACCCGGTTGATTTGTGAAGTGCAGCAACACCTTGGTGATGGCTGGGTGCGCGCAGTGGCCATGACCACGACGGAAGGTCTGAAGCGCGGCGTGGACGTGGTGGACACCGGTGCTGGCATCAGCGTCCCCGTGGGCGAAGGCGTGTTAGGCCGGATCTTTAATGTGACGGGTGATCCCATGGATGACCAGCCGATGCCGAAGTTTGAAAAGCGTTATAATATCCACCGCCCCGCCCCCTCCCTAACGGATCAAGATGTGTCTTCCACCATTTTAGAAACGGGCATTAAAGTGATCGACCTCATTTGCCCCTTCACTAAAGGTGGTAAAGCGGGTGCCTTCGGTGGTGCAGGCGTGGGTAAAACGGTGGTGATCTTGGAACTCATCAATAACATCGCCAAAGCGCACGGTGGCTTCTCCGTCTTCGCTGGCGTGGGTGAGCGGACCCGTGAAGGCAATGACCTTTACCATGAAATGATCGAATCCGACGTCATCAAGGTCGAGAAGAACGGCCATGAGATCGTGAAGAATGCGAACGGTAGTTACAACACGCTCCCTGGTTCCAAGGTGGCACTCGTTTACGGCCAAATGAATGAGCCCCCAGGTGCGCGTCTGCGCGTGGCGCTGTCGGCCCTAGCCATGGCGGAATATTTCCGGGATGAAAAGAACCAAGACGTGCTGCTCTTCGTGGACAACGTCTTCCGTTTCTCCCAAGCAGGTTCTGAAGTTTCCGCCTTGTTAGGCCGGACGCCCTCGGCGGTGGGTTATCAGCCCACGCTGTCCTCAGAAATGGGTGCCATGCAGGAGCGCATTACCTCTACCAAGAATGGTTCCATCACCTCTGTGCAGGCTGTCTATGTGCCTGCGGATGACTTAACGGACCCGGCTCCCGCGAACACCTTTGCGCACTTAGATTCTACCGTGGTGCTAGAGCGTTCCCTGGCAGAACTCGGCATCTATCCTGCCGTGGACCCACTTTCCTCCGTCTCCAAAGCGCTGGCCCCAGAAATCGTGGGGGAGGAACACTACCGCGTCGCCCGTGGCGTGCAGAAGGTGCTGCAACGCTACAAGGATCTGCAAGACATCATTGCCATTCTGGGCATGGATGAATTGAACGACGACGATAAACTCACGGTTTACCGCGCCCGGAAGATTCAGAAATTCCTCAGTCAGCCGTTCCACGTAGCAGAAATCTTTACCGGTGTGGCTGGCGTTTATTCCTCTGTCGCGGACACCGTGCGCAGCTTCGGGGAAGTGCTCGATGGCAAGTGGGATCACGTGCCGGAAAGTAACTTCTACATGAAGGGCGGAATCGACACCGTCAAGAAAGACTAGTCTCAGCTTCCATTTCTTATGGGCTTAAAACTCGAAATCGTTACCCCCGAAGGCAAAGTCTTCTCTGACGACGTGATCACGGTGGTCCTACCAGGGGCGCTGGGCGAAATGGGCGTCTTGCCGAATCACGCTCCGTTAGTCACGGCTCTGATTCCTGGTGAACTGCGCTACACGCAAGGCACCACCGTCACGGAGCTAGCCGTGGGCGATGGCTTCGTGGAAGTCACAGGCGACACTGTAAAAGTCCTCACGGACATGGCCATGACCGATGCTCACATCGACGAAGCTACCGTGCAAGCCGCCTTGGATAAGGCGCAAAATCGCATGAAGGACGCCAGCACGTTAGGCGCAGAAGAGGTGGCGCTGGTGGAAGCCAACATCGCCAAATCTCTGGCCATGCTGCACCTCAAGCGCAAACGTCGCACGCTCTAAAATCGTGCGTGCCTTGGCAAGGCGCTCCAAAGCATCAAGCCACAAACCACCTAACCGGACATGGACTATGATTTGATCGTGATCGGGGCGGGCAGTGCGGGCTATAATGGCGCGGCCCTAGCAGCGCGGCAGGGTCTGCGGGTGGCGTTAGTGGATGGCGCCGCAGAGCTAGGCGGGCTGTGCATTCTACGCGGCTGTATGCCTAGCAAGGCGCTGCTGGCGGGGGCGAATCGGCTGCAACTCATCCACGAGGCGGCAGAGTTCGGTATTCACGTGACTGGAGCTACGCTGGACCTGCCCACGTTAGTGGCGCGGAAGGCACGACACGTGGCGGACTTTGCAGCTTATCGTCGCGGGCAGATTGAGGGCGGGCCGTTTACCTTTGTGCGCGGGCGGGCGGTGTTTGTGGAACCGCATACGCTGGAAGTCACGCGGGCGGATGGCGCGCGGGAGCAGCTCACGGGGCAGCATTTCCTCATTGCCACAGGCAGTGTGCTCGGCCCACCGCCCGTGCCGGGGCTGGGGGAGTGCGGCTATTTACAGAGTGACACCGCCCTGGAATTAACGGTGTGCCCAGAGTCGCTAGTGGTGTTAGGCGCAGGGGCCATCGCGCTGG
>JAYVOP010000259.1:0-18003 GCA_043757865.1 Verrucomicrobiales bacterium
CCCACGTTGCTGGCTCCGTTCGTGATGTCCCCCTGGGAGGTGTAGGCGGTGAGGTTATTGGCCCCATCGACGGCTAGGCCCGTGAGTTTGAAAAGTTTATCGACGTCGGTATCCAGGCCTTTTTGGAAGACGCCATAGAGCGCGCCATCCGTGCCCACGGCTAGGGCGCTGACGCCTTGCGCGGGAATGGCTAGATTGATCGGGCCGCCGTTCATGGCGTTGAGCGCTTGGTCCAGATCGCCCAGGAAAGTGGCGTTGACGGAGCCAATGGTGGCGGTGCTGAGATCAATGCGGAAGAGGGGTCGGCCATAGGTGATACTGTTGACGTTGGTGGACGCATTGCGCACGAAGTAGGCGAAGTTGTCGCTGGTGATGGCCAGGGATTCGATGTCGCTATCGACGGCAAAGATCGTGCTCGCACCACCGCTGCCAGGGTAATGAATGTCCCCATAATTCACGATGGTAGGCGAGCCATCATAGCCGTTAATTTTGACGAGTTGAGCGTTGCCATTTTCCGCGATGGACCACACGGCTAACGCAGGGAGGGAGGCGGTGGAGCCTGAGGCAAAGTCCGTAAAGGCGAGGTTCGGCTGAGCAGTGGAGGCAATGCTGGCGGCTCCGCTGGTGGCGTTCACGCTATCAATCACGAAGGCATTGCCACCCGTGCCATACAGCGTGCCGTTGTAGAATCCTAACGCGGGATAGCTGGTGGTGGTGCTGCCGATACTCGCAAAGCCGGTGCTGTCCCGCAGGTTGTATTTATAAAAGGTGTTCACCCCTGCGTTCGTGCTGACCCAGTAGAGCATGCCCGCATCATTGAGCGCCAGATCTCCCACGGTGTTGAAGGTGGTGCCTAGGTTGATGGAGGTCTGGCCAGTGATGGCGGTGGCTCCGGCATCGAGGCTGGCTTTGATGAGATTACTAGTGCCGGGCTGGAGGTAGTAGAGCGCGTTATTGTAGTAAACGAGATTACCCGGATAAGCCGTGGCGGCGGTGGCGATGCTCTTCACATTGCCTAACGTGGCGCTGTGGGTGCTGGTGGCCACGGTGTATTTCCCGATGTTCCAGGTCGCATCCGCGCCATCTTCTAAGTAGAAAATATTCCCCCCGGTCCCGTCATAAGCAATGGCTCCGAGGTTGTAGGGCGCGGTGTTATTGAGCAGCAGGTTCTGGCCCGTGGTGGGGTCCAGGCGGTAGATGCTCTTGGTCCCACCGATGATGCCGAAAAAGTTAGCAGTAGGCGCTGGCAGGGCTGGCTGGGTGGGCGTGGAGGTGGCCAGATCCATGATTTGGTTGATGGGATTGATGTCGCCAATGAGGGAGCGGGCTCCTGTGCCGACGTTGAGTGTGTAGAGTTTCCGGCTGACGGCGGCATCCCACGGAATGCCGTGGAGCAGGCTGCTATCATAGGTCAGAGCGTAGTAACGGGACTGCGTGGGGGTGCTATCAATGACGGTGTAGCCGCCGAGCGTGCGCATGTCGAAGCGGGCCAGGGTGTTGCTGTCTTCCCAGGAAAGATAGGCTAGGCCAGTATCATCCACGGTCAGGCCGCCGACGGTGTTGCCCACGGTAGTGTTGCCTGCGATGTCGGCTACTTTCACTTGGTCAGCGATGACATAGCGGCTCGTGAACGTGATTTTATAAAGATCGTCTGTGCCTGTAGCCACATAGTAGAGCGAGCCATTGAAGAACGTGAGATGGTGCGCGCGAGTGCCCGTGGGATGGTGGGTGCCGAGGACTTTGAGGTCCGTCTGGAGGAGGGCATCCCGCACGGCGGTGTGGGTGTTCGTCAGCAGATCATAGCAGAAGAGGAGCTGTGGGCTATCCGAAGTGGTGGTGTAATAAACGAGACCGTTCGGCTGATCGTAGGCCACGGCTTCCACGTTGCCGCGCGCTAGCCAAGTTAGGAAATAGATCTTGGCCGTGGCCAAATCGGTGCGCAGAATGGCCGGGCAATTTGGAATGCTAGAGAACGCATAGCCACTGGCAGGCAGGTAGGGGCCAGAGGTAGAGGAGATGTCGGTAAAGGCGACCTTAGGCAAGATTCCAGCCACGAGCGTAGGCGCACCAGTGAGGAGATTGATGCTGAAAGTTTTAAACGGATCATCACTGCGGATGCCGTAGAGCACGCCTGCGGGGCCGAAGACGAGGCTACTCCACGGGATACTATTGGAAGCGATGAGCGTGTAGTCGCTCATGATGGTGAGGTCGAATTTGGCCAGGCGCGCGGTGGATGCGAAGTAGAGCACGCCATTGCTATCAATGGTGGCAGCGGTGACTGCGCCTTGGGAAACATCGCCATTGAGATCGGCCAGTTTAAAGATGCTGTCGATGCCGATGGGGGTGAGTTCGATCTTGATGAGATCGTCCGTGTTAGGCGCGATGGTGTAGAGGCCGCCATCGGCTATGAAGAGATTCTCTGGCTGGGCGGTGATCGGCGTATAGTTGGTGCCACCGGGCGTGGTGAGGTTGAAATTGTAAATGGTGTGGAGGTTGCTCGTCACATCATAGCGGCCCACGCGCCAGTTACTAGCGGCGGCTTCCACGTAGTAAAGTTTGTTGCTGGCGCTATCGAAGGCTAGCGACTGCACGTTGAAGGGCGCGTTAGTGACGGCCACATTGGCTCCGGTGATAGGATCAATGCGGTAAAGCGTGCTGCTGCCATTAGCAGCAAATTTTCCGCTCACCGCCGGGAAGGGCATCACGGCTAGGCCGGGGAAGCTGATGGCGGTAGGCGGGCTCATCCCCCAGAGATTGAACTCGTTGAAGTAGCTGGTGTCGTTGGTGCTGCCAGCCATGACCTTGGTGATGGTGGAGTTCGGCAAGGCCGTGACGAGATCCGTGTCGGACTGATGCACCGCGAGCGGGCCGACGGTGGGTTCGATGCTGTAGAGTGGCAGCGTGAGCGCGCCCGTGGTGGCGCTGAGTTTATAAATGCCGCCGTCGTCGAGGTCGCTCACGTAGGCTTGGCCGATGCTGTCGATGGTGAGGCCCTTAGCATTGCCAGCCGTGGTGCCGCCATTGGCCAAGGCTCCTGCTAGGGCCACGGTCAAGTTTCCGAAGCTGTCTGGCGTGAGGCTAGTCACGGTGCAGAGGCTGTCCGTGGTGGCTCCGGTGCCTGCGCGGATGACGAAGCGCAGCAGGCCATCCGTGGCGGGGGCGAGGCCGCTGACGACTTCATTGACGGTCAAAGGGCTGATGCCGATGGCGGCCCGGATGCCAGGATCGAGATCCCCCACGAAGGTGGCCACGACGGGTCCAGAGGCAGGCAGGCCGCTGAGATTGACCGTGAAGAGTGGGCGATTATAGACCACTCCAGCGATGGTGATGCTGGCGCTATTGATGAAATAGAGTCGGTTAGCAGCGTCCACCGTCATGGCGGCTAGCACGGACGTGCTGTTGAGGAACGTGGTGACACTAGCCCCATCCTGGAAGGCCAGGGATCCGAAGTCGGTCCGCTCCACGCTGCCATTAGCGTTCTTGTAATTGCGGAAACGGATGAGGTGTGGATCAGGCGCGGCGGTGTAGCCAGCGATGGCCCAGAGGTCATCACTAGGGCTTGGCGGCGTGTTAAGCGCAGGGCCGCCGAAGTCCGTGAAGACCAGCGCTGGCGTGGTGGCCACGTTGGCGCGTTCCGTGGCGTTCGTCTGATTCAGACGGTCCACTTGCAGGGTGCTGCTGCCATAAAGTCCATTTTGATAATGACCCAGCGCGGACTCGGTTTTCGTTAAAGTGCCAATGACGCCAAAGCCCGTGCCTCCTGCCAGATCATAACGGTAAAGCGTGCTGCTGCCGCTGGCAGGCTGGTTGGAGAA
This sequence comes from Verrucomicrobiales bacterium, assembly GCA_043757865.1. Taxonomy (GTDB): domain Bacteria; phylum Verrucomicrobiota; class Verrucomicrobiia; order Verrucomicrobiales; family V1-33; genus JAGNEJ01. The sequence goes on from JAYVOP010000259.1 coordinate 3,816, forward strand.
GATCAGTTGGCCGCTGTCATTAGCAGAAATATCCCCAGGATCAGCAAAGGTAAGGAGCCCGCTCGTGAGGCTAGCGGCAGAGGTGATGCCCATAATGTTGGCTCCACTGACATCAAGTTGGGCTTTCAATAAATCATCCCGCCCTGGCACGATGAAGTAGAGCGCGCCATTGTAGTAAGCCAGATTTTTGGGCACCATGGCGGGGCTGAAACCGCTGGTGACGGGCTTCAAATCGCCCACGAGAGCATGGGTGCTAGTGGCAACATCATAACGGCCCACGCTCCAGGTGGCGTTGGCTAAGGTGGTGTCTTGGAGGTAGTAAACGTAGTTCCGCGAGACATCATAAGCGATGGCTCCGAGGTTGTAAGCGGCGGTGTTATTCAGCAGCAAGTTGGCACCCGTGGTGGGGTCCAAGCGGTAGATATTTTTATTGCCGTTGGTGATGGCGAAGAATAGCGCGGAGAGCGGTGCGGGAGCGGATTGGCCGCTGGCGAAGTCAATGAAGGAAAGGTTCGGCTGGGCCGTGGAAACGGTGGTCTGAGCGGCGGTGCCGAGGTTGATGGATTCGATGATGGCTCCATTGGACCCCATGCCGTAGAGTGTGCCACCGTAGAATCCTAACGAGGGGAAAGCGCGCGTGGTGGTGGCCACGGTGGTGAGGCCCGTGCTGCCACGGAGATCGTAGCGATAGAGAGTGTTCGTGACGGCGGTGGTATTGATGAAATAGAGCATGCCCGTGTCATCCACGGCTAAGTCACCCACGTTGATGAACGAGGTGCCGCCGAGGCTGACGGTGGTCTGCTCAATGATCGTATCCAGCGCGGCATTGAGCGACACTTTCACGAGATCGCTACTAGCCGGATGGACGTAGTAGAGCGCTTGATTGTAGAAGACGAGATTGCCGGGATAGTTGGTAGGGTGGAATGAGCCCGTGGTTTTGAGATCGCCTAAGGTTAAGGTGTGGAGGTCCGTGGCCACGTTGTAACGACCCACGCGCCACGTGGCGCTGCTGTTTTCCTCTAAGTAAAACAGCGCGTTGCTGGTGGAATCAAAGGCTAGCGCCCCGACGTTATAGGGGACGTTGTGATTGATGATGCGGTTGAGGCCCGTGAGCGGATTGACTTGATAAAGGTTGGCATCCCCTTTGATGGCGTAGAACGGCACGGTGGGCGTGGGCAGGGCGGGGGTGTTCTCCTCACCAGCGTAGTCGATGAGATTGGTGGGAGGATTGGTGGCCACATTCGTGGTTTCCACGCCCGCGCTGTCGAGAGCGTAGATCTTGGTGTCCAAGCCTTGGCGGTCAGCGTAAATTTTATTCCAGAGATCCCGCTGGAGGCCTGGATAATAGGACTCTACGGCTGGGGTGGCGCTGGTGGTGACACGCTTGGTGGTGTAGTTAGAAAGAGTGTTGAGATCGAAAGTGCCTAACTCGTTTTCCGCCGCAATCCACAGCGTGCCCGTGCTGGTAGCAGTGATGTCCCCAGGGATGCCGAGGCTCTGGGTGCCATTGGTAATATCCGCAATTTGATTTTGATTAGCGATGGCGTTGCCCGCGAGATCAATGCGGATCAGATCATCCGTGTTACTATGAATGTAGTAGAGATTGCCCGCGAAGAAACTGAGGTTGGATGGACGCGCGCTGGGGTTATAGTTCCAGGCTCCGGTCACGCTGGGCTCGTCAAGATTCCCTAAAATGGTGTGGGTGCTGCTGGCGAGATCGTATTTCCCTAACCGCCAGTTGGGGCTGGCGTTTTCCGTGTAGTAGAGCACGCGTGAGGCCGGATCGTAGGCCAAAGTTTGGAGGTTAAAGGGCGCGCTAGTGGTGAGCGTGGTGACGGTGCCAGTGGTCAGATTAATGAGGTAAATATTCGGCCCGCCATCGGTGGCATATTCTGTGCCGACACTGACGGGAGCATTGCTGTAGGGGCTCGTCAGATCCATGATCGGCAAGCCGCTGCCACCATTGTAGCTACCATCCCAGAGGTAGGTGGTGGCTCCGTTGAAGGTATTGGCACGGTAGCCTTTGAGGTTCACGTGATTCATCGCGCCCACCATTTGGCCAGTGCTGTTGAAGGTGAGGGCGGTGTAGTCTGCGCCTTCATCAGAGCCGATGCTGCTCTTGATGACTTGTGGGCCCGTGAGGAGTTGGAGGTTGATGCGGGCCAGATAGTGGGTGTCCCGCGTGGAGAGGTAGGCGGAGGAGTCGGCGGCTATGGCTAGGGTGTCCCAATCATAGTTCGGCACGCCGATGTCCCAGATTTTACTTTCAGCCGTGATGCTGCTGGCCCCCACGGTCACTTTCACGAGGTCGTCGGTATTTTTGGCCACGTAGTAAAGGAAGCCGTTCTGCGCAGCTAAGTTGTGCGGAGCGGCGGTGGGGAGGTAGCCGAGGCCGCCTGCTTTCAGGCTGCCCAGATTGGCATTCACACCAGTGGTTAGGTCGTAGCGGGAAAGTTGCACATCGCCCGTGGCGGCTAGGTCATCGCCCACCAAGTAGAGGATGTCCGTAGCACTGTCCAAGGTGATGCCGGTGCTATTGATGGGGACTTGGCTAGTAACGAAGGATTCCTTGCCCGTGGCTAGATCTACGCGGTAGATGCTGGTGCCACTGCTGGTGATGAAATAGGTGAGGCTGGTGTTGTCGAGTGGCACGCCGGGCTGCGGAGCGGCAAAATCAGAGAAGCTAGCGACGGGGCTGTAGGTGGCGATATAGGTGCCGATGCCCGTAGTCTTATTCACGTTGTAGAGTTTGGTGGGCTCGGTGTTATTGACGCCGAGGAGCTTGCCATCGCTGGTGGCCACGAGCCCCGTCCAGTAGGTGGTGGGGCTGGCGGCCAAGATGCTGAAGGTGGATTGGGTCTTGTAGTTCCACGTGCAGAAGGCGTTGCTGGCGGAGATGAACATCGTGCCCGCAGTGTCGATGGCGAGGTCTCCAATGTTGGTCAGCGGGGTGTTGCTATTCAGGTCGGTGATCTTCGTCTGGGTCTTCACGACGGGCGCTCCGGTATCGGAAAATTCGATGGCAATGAGATCGTCCGTGCCTTCTGCCACATAGTAAAGGCGGCCATTGACGAAGGTGAGATTGCTGGGCTGCGCAGTGGGTTGGTAGGCGTAGGTAGCGTCTGTGAGGGTGGCGCGGATGGTGTGGGTGTTGGTGGCCGGGGCGTATTCTCCTAACCGCCAGTTGCTGGCCGCTTTCTCAATGTAGTAAACGCGCGCGTCATCGGCCGTGACGGCCACACATTCGATGTTGAATGGGCAGTTGCTTACCCAGTCGATTTCATTGCCGTTAGCACCATCGAATTTGTAAATGCTGGCGGAGTTTCCGCCGACGGCATAGAAGTTCGGAATGACGCCTGCTAACGTGACGCTATCCGCCAGATCAATGATGGCGGTGGCGGCGGTGCTATTGGCGGAGAAGGTGAGTGCGCCCGTGCTAGTAGCGGTGGTGTAAAATTTCCTTCCTAAGTCTCCCACCACGGCGGCAGGCCGCGTGGCGAACATCGCTTGATCGCTACTGCGAATGGCCAAGCCCGCATAGGTCCGAGGCGCGGTGGTGCTGACGGACGAATAAGCGCTGCCATCTGGGAGCATGAATTTACCGTAGAAGTCGGCACTGGAATCACCAAAGTAGGCGACGCCTAAGTTGTTGGCTGTGAGGCCGCCGACGTTGGTCCAGGAGCTGACGTTATTGGCCAGATCCTTGACTTTGATTTGGCTGGAAATGGTGCTGCCACTGAGAGTGATCTTCACCAGATCATCCGTGCCTTTAGCCAGATAGAACAAGCCGTCGGTGAAATAGAGTAAGTTCTCTGCGCGGTCGGCAGGGGTGTAGGCGTAGGTGGCGGCAGCACGTAGATCTCCGAGCAGCGTATGCACGCCGGAGGACATGGCGTAGCGGGCGAGTTTGAACTCTCCAGCGGCGGTGCCGCCCGTGTAGTAAATGGTGTCGCTGGAGGCATCGTAGCCCAAGGCGTAAGGCTGGAAGAGAGCGGTATCCGTGATGGCCGTGACGGCACCCGTGGCGGGGTTTGCGCGATTTAAAGTGAGGCTAGTGTCACGGGCGGCAATGAGTTCACCTGGGGCTCCGGGGTTCGGCGGAGCGGCGGGCGGTTTGCCCGCGATGTCGGTGAAGATGCGGGCGCTCTGCACGTTAGCGGTAAAGGTTCCCGCCCCGGTGGTGGGGTTGAGGACTTTGCTGATGGTGGTCTGGGTGGCATCAATGCCGTAGAGGAGGTTGTCTGCGGCAAAGACGAGGGCTTGCCAACTACTGGCAGGCGCGGCGGAGAGCACGGTGTAGTTGCTCTTGGTAGAGATGCTATATTTCGCAAACAAGGAGGGCGTGGCGAAGTAGAGGTAACCATCACTAGCAATGGTAGCCGCATTGACGGGGCCGAGACTGAGGCCGCCATTGAGAGCGGCAAACGGGCCAATGAAGGTGATGGCATTGCCCAACATTTCCACGCGGCGGAGGTTATCCGTGTTGTTATCAATAAAGAGCAACTGGCCGCCGTAATAGAGCAGGTGCTTCGGCTGGGAGGTGGCGGGCGTCCAGCCAGAGGTGCTAGTGGCGAGGTTATTGGTGAGCGTGGTATGGATGCCGGTGGCAGGATTATAGCGGCCTACGCGCCAGTTGGTAGCGGCTAGCTCGACGTAGTAAACGAGGTTATTGACGGAATCATAGGCCACGGCGGCGGGGATGAACGGACAGGCGTTAGGCTCGCGGGTGTAGGTGCCGGAGTCTGGAGAGAATTTATAGATGCGGGAGGAGGCATTAGAGATGGCGTAGTAGGTGCCGACGCTGGAGGGAGGTGGGGCGTTGGAGCCTGCGGCAAAGTCCACGAAGGTGAGGTTCGGTTGAGCGATGGAGGCAGCGGTGGCGGTGCCGGGGGTGATGTCCACGTCGATGGAATCAATGTTCGCACCATTGCCCCCAGCTCCGTAAAGTACGCCATTGAAAAAGCCTAACGAGGGGTAGGCGCGGGCGGCGGGGCCGAGGTTCGTGACGAAGGCATCGTTGCGTAATTCGAACTGCCAAAGGGTGTGGGTGCCGCCATTGGTATTCACCCAGAAGAGCAAGCCGGTGTCATCCAAGGCGAGATCCCCGATGGTCTGCATGGTGTTGCCTAACGAGCGATTCACTTGGGTGGAAATGGCGGTGGCTCCGGCATTGAGGCCCACGATGACGAGGTTCTGAGAGGACGGATGGATGTAGTAGAGGGCGTTGTTATAATAGACAAAGTTGCCAGGATAAACGGTGGGGCGATTGGTGCCGATGGTCTTCAGATTCCCCAAGGAGGCAGCATGGGTGTTGGTAGCCACGGTGTATTTCCCCACGCGCCAAGTGGCGCTGCTGCCGTCTTCCAGATAGTAAATGACGCCTGCTGCGGGATCATAAGCGATGGCCCCGATGTTGAAGGGAGCGGTGTTGTCGAGGAGTTTCTGGAGGCCGGTGACGGGATCGAGTTGGTAAATGTTTTTGTTCCCACCTGTGACCGCATAGAAGTTACTGGTGGGGCCTGGGAGGCTGATGGTGGCCTCTGCACCCGCCATATCATTGAAGAGGATGGAGGGGATGGTGACGACGCTGGTGGACTCTGCGCCAGCGGCATCGAGGCGGTAAATGAGGTTGTTCGCATTGCGATTGAGGAAGAGTTCATCGCTGGTATCCAAACGCACTAAGGAGGGATAGTAAGGCGTGCCGATGCCGGGCGGGGTGTAGGTGCGGATGGAGGTGTAGCCGCTGAGGGTGGTGAGATTGAAGGTGGCTAGCTCGCCCTCGCCTGCGATCCAGAGGCGGCCATCGGCGGTGGTGGAGAGATCTCCGAGGTTGCCGAAGTTCTTCACGCCGTTGGTGATGTCGGCAATTTTCACTTGGTTAGTAATGATCGTGGCGGCAGCATTGAGATCGATGCGGATGAGGTCGTCCGTGCCATTGAGGATGTGGAAAAGTTTCCCCGCAAAGAAGCTCAGGCCTTGGATGCGGCTGATGGGCGTGACCTCCCAGGTGCCGGAAGCAGGGGTGGTGAGGCTGCCGATGAGGGTGTGGGTATTGGCGGTGATGTCGTATTTGGCGAGGCGAAAATTCGTGGCGGCATCCTCGGCATAGTAGATGACGTCGGACGCATTATCATAAGCCACGGAAACCACGGGAAAGAGGGCGGTGCTAGTGAGCACAGCCACTCCGCCACTGGGGGGATGGAACTGGTAAATGTTGAAGGTTCCATCACTGCCGAAACATTTCGTGGTAATCTCTGTTTTGTAGGTGGAGGAGGTGTCGGCACTGGAGGTGAACCAATTTTTATAACCAGAGGGCGGATAGCAGCGGGCATGGACGGTCTGGGTGCTAACAATGGTGATGGGGGTGCCGTTGTAGAGCGTGGCTCCTGCGTTAGGGTCACCTGTGGCGTCCACGCCCGGATCGGTGTTGTCCGTCCGGTAGTAGATGCGGTAGCCGAGCGGGATCTTGGAGCTGGCGAGGTCTGGCGCTAGGGTCACGCCGCTGGAGGGATCCCCGCCAGAGAGGGGAGTGAAGAGCGGCGGCGGTAATGCGATCTGGGAGATGGGAACATTCTTCGTGGTGACGACGGAATCGTTTAACCAAGTGACGGTGGCATCAGCGACATAATTTAAACTCAAGCTGCTGGCGCTGCCAAAGTCCGCCACGGTTAGGAGGATGCTGTCCCCTGGGTAGCCATTGGTGAAGCTGGTGCCAGTGATGCGGGTGCCGGAGAAGAGTGGGGCGGTGCCATCCAGGGTCCAGTAGCAGCGGAAGTTAGCGTTATTTTCAAAGGTGTTGGGAATGGCCGCTTCGTTGGTCAGGGTGATCCGGCCTGGAGTCACGGCTACCACCGCCGGGCTGCCGGGAGCCATGGGGCCGCCGAGATCTGTGAAGCTGTAGCCATTGGCCAGATTATTTCCTAGCACCAAGGTGACCGGGGTGGGGGAGTAGGTGGCCACGGCGTGAGCGGAATCCCGGTAGTGCAGCAGATCCGTAGATTTCACATAGGCATTAATGGTGATGCCGGGCTGGATGGTGACCGGGGAGGTGTATTTAAGAGCGGTGGCGGGAGCGGAGGAGAGGGAATACCAAACCTCTGTATAGGTGGCATCGTTAGGATGATTCAACGTCACGGCTAGCGGATAGAGGAGAATGCCCGTGACTGGGGGCGGTGGAGCGAAGGTAGGCGGGGCTGCCGGGGGCGCGCAGGAATAGGTGGAACTGGCAAGACCGCTGGTGGTGAACCAATTATTTAACCCCGTGGGCGGATAGGCGCGGCAAGTCACGGTCACGGGATTAGCGACGGTAGGGGTGACGGTAAAGGTACTGCCAGTCCACAGGGTAGCACCTGGGAGTGGCTCGCCAGCGCTGTCTCCAGGGTCCGTGCCGTCTGTGCGGTAAAAGATGCGGGTGCCGGGCGGGAGGGTGCCTACTGCGGTGTTCAGCGTTAGAGTGACGGTGGCATCCACGGCTACGATGCCTGCGGCGGGGGTGATGAGCGGGGGCTCCAAGAAGGACTTGGTGGCCAGGATCGTTTGGCTATAAACGGGTGAACTGTTGACGGTAAATGGCGCTGTGGAGCCAGCGTAGTATTGCACGTTCAGACTGTTGCTAGTGCCGAAAGTGCTCACCGTGAGGGGCACAAAGCTGCCTGGATAGCCATTGGTAAAGGCCGGAGTGGCCACGCGCGTGGTGGAAGTGACGGGGCTGGTGCCATCGAGGGTCCAGAAGACGTTGAACACGGAACTGTTCTGATAAGCGGTGGGAATCACCCCGGTGGTTGTGAGGGTGATTTTCGACGTGGGAGTTAGCGGCGGGGCCGCAGTCACGAGCGTGCCGCCCAGGCTGCCATAGGTGACGGAAGTGGGGAAGGTGTGGGCTAGCACGAGATCTTCTGGATTCGGGATGTAGGGAGCGACGGTCGTGGAGCTGTCCGAAAAGGTCTCTGGCTCCAGGCTGATTTTCTTGGCCTCAAAGACATCCCCGGGATGGCCAGTGAAGGCGCTGGAGAATGGCTGGTAACTAGGGTCGCCCGCTCTTTTATAAACCGTGGTCCACTGGTCACTACTGCCCGGCCCCACCAACAAAGACAGCGGATAGGACATCAACACGGGCTGCGGAGAGCTGGGGGTAAATACGGGTGGATTCAACTGCGAGAGTTGGGCAATCGAAGGCGTGGGCGGGGAGGAGATCGTCATTGGGCGGCTCGTCGGGGCGGCCTTAGGGGTGCTGGTTTTATCCGTGTAGGCCCAGACCCAGCCGGGGTCTTCGTTTAATTTTAAAGTGGCGGTGCGGGATTCGCTGGTGGCTGCACTAACCGACCCGAAGGAGAATTCCTTAACGCCCGAGGTCGCGGTGGGGTCCACTCTGAAGACCTGATCAATCATATTCCACACGGCAAATGGTCCCACATCCCCGCTCTGCGACATGATCAACGTCAGCCGTTGATCCACCATGCTGCCTCGCAAGGCCGCGATTTGATTACCATTACTAGCAGAGGTTTTCAGCTTAGCGATCGCCCCCGCCGCGTCTGTCACCCCCACGAACGAGCCGCCGCTAGCCGAGTAGAGGCGGATAGAATTGTTGATCGTGGCCACATCCCGCTCCAGCTTCACCTTCTGGGTGTTCTCCTTCACATCCTTCAAGCCCACGTAGGCCCCAGCCGAGATCACGGCAATGAGGGCTACCACCACCATTACCTCCACGAATGTATAACCGAGATTCTTCGCCTTTATCATTTTATTAATCACTGAAATTACGAAAATTATAACTCAAAATGCAGCGCTGGGAAGCGGTTTTTTTAGATTTTCATAATAATTATAAATATTAACATATGCAAGGTATTCCGTGAATACTCTAGTCGTAATATAAGTGAATCCGCCACGAAGCTACTTTTTGCACTCGGAACCGAAGATAGTTTCGCTGAGTGGACCTAGATTTCCGCTCGGGAATATACTTCCAACCAGAAAATATGCTCAATGCATGTGCCGAAGTTTTTTATAGCAGCACTCCACCATTGATAAACCGGGATCACTCAATAAGTATTTACGCTCCACAAATCGGGTGCGGGCATCCCTTACGACGAAATGCCTACACTGCTAGACCGCCAACGGCTAAGAATGCACTCTCCCGTCGTAGCCATTAGCGCTGGCAATGGAGGGGAAATTGCAAAACCTTTGGGGAAAAGGATCGACGTTTGGTCACCCCGCGACGAAGGCTGCGGCCTTGGCCTAATAACGCGAAGGAGTGGGTCAGCGGGTTACTGAACGGCTGCTCGGCGTCAGCCCACAACTTGATCACCAACGGGGTCAAAAAAGCTGTGGCCGGGCAAGTCTTGGAGCAGGCTCCTGCCTGACGCCCTGCTCTGGGTTGAGTCCGACGAACTGTGGACCTATGTCTCGAAAAAAGCGGCTTGCTGGCTCTGGGTGGATATTGATCGTGCTTCCAAGCGGGTCCTTAACTGGGCGTTTGGGGATGGTGGCCGCCAAACCACGCGCCGCTCGAATGCCCAACTTCCTCACGCTCCCCACATCACCTTGGCCACGGATTTTTGGAGGCGCTACGGCAAAATCTTCGCCCCAGACCGTCACATCCGAGGTCAACGCACACGTGCATCATCATAGTGGCGGCAATTCCGAACCTCCACGGCAGCGGGGCTTCCGCAGTCCAAGGTTGTCGCTCGCCAGTCTAGCTGCTGGGCTCGTTACCTCGCTGTTCTAGGGCTCACGGACGCAGCGTGGCTTGGAGTTTGATAAAGATCCGGCCACTCGTGCTGGGCAGCAGGCAGCGCCATGTCGTGGTAGTCATGCCATTGGTGACGGGCACTTCGCTGATCTTTTCAGCGGCGGTCCAGGTGTTGAGGTTGGGGCTTTCCAGGGCTTGGACGATGGCTTCATCGGCATTGATCGGGCGCGTGACGGAGCATGTATATTCCCCGTCCACGTTGCTCGTGGTGATGACTGGGCGCGCGCCCGCAGCGGCATCGCTAGTGCCCAGAGCGTATTCCACTAACGCGCTGAAGCCGTCCGCATCCGCATCCGCCATGGGGCTGGCCGCTATCAGCGGCATACTATCCGCCGCGCCTGGATGGCCGGTGGCGTTGTCGCTGGTGCGCCAGTTGGCGGGATTATTCATGGAGGGATTCAACCACGGACGCATCAGCACTAACGTGCCGCCATTGCCATCGGGAGCGGTTGGCCAGCCGGGGACGTTGGAGTCGCCATAGGTCACGGTGGCGATGGTCTGCTCCGCAAAATCCACCAGCGTTAGGGTGTCCCCACTGTTATTTAAAGAGCCACCGAAAACCCCGCCGATGGCCACGCCGGGATACATTGCCGCAAACGCCGCCGGGTCTTTCACTAGCACCACACTTTGCCCTGCGGTGAGGCTCAGCGTCGTAAACGCATACGTCACGCCAGCAGTGAAATGCGCGCCATTCAAGACCGCCGTGCCACCGCCGATGTTCGTAATTTCCAAGAACTCTGTGGCATCGCCCGAGCCGGGCGGGTTGTAGTTGATCTCCGTAAATGCCAGCGCGGGAGGCGGTGGCGCGAAGCTACCCTCCGTGATCGGACTCCATTCCAGCGTGCTATTGTTGCGCACGCGAGCCTTCACGCTCGTGTTAGTGGTGATGGTTAGCGGCGTGCTATAAACGCTGCCCGCCACCGCTCCGCCGACCGCGCGCGGGTCAGTGCCATTGGTCGTAACAAACGTCGTAAACCCACTGCTGCCATTGGCCTGGGAGATCACTAACGGCTGCGCAGGAGCAATGGTGCCGCCACTGCGATTGAACACTGGAGCAGTGGTCACGGGCCACATGCCGAGCGTCCGACACTGCGTTAGGAACGTATTTGTCCGCCCACTCGCCACCACCCAATCGGTCCACCAGCCGTCCCAATAGTCCCCACCATTGACCGCCTTGATGATCGGACTGATCTGCGTTTTCATGGTGTCATGCAAGCCCGTGAGGACTGGTGTGCTGAGCGGTCCGCCATTGAAAAAATGCTTCTGCAAACGGTCCGCAAAGACCATGCGGAACTCTGGGCTTTGGTAGAAACGCCGCAGCATCAGCCGCGTCGTGAGGTCGTCCCCGGTCATGGCCGGATTGCGCGAGCCGTTCTCTGGCACTAGCAGATTGCTGTCGAATTCATTGATCGTGTTCGCTTGGCCGAACGTCCCGAACGCGCCTTCCGCGTCCCACATGCTGAACCACCATTTCCCGCCCGCGATGCGTTCATGAGCGAAATAGAAATTATTGCCGGGCCAATCTTGCATCCCTGTGAAGCCATTGATGATGTAGTAGTCCGCCACATTTTTCACGTCCCAGTAAGTGGTGCCAGTTTGATAGTTGGCCAGCACGGAGAAGTCATTGGCCTTGAAATACGTCATCATCGTCCGCCACGCCACGCTGTCGCCACTTTGCCAATCGGTGTCGGTAAAGAGGTTCGCGCTCCAGTCGTTAGGCGTCACATCCCAGGTGCTAGAGGTATTGAAATACTCTTGCCAATATTTCTCCAGGGGCCGCTCGCAGAGATTAAAGTAGCCCTTCAGATCCCCATTCAGATAGCCTGTAGCAAAGATCCCCTGCGGAGACGGATTCCCCATGGCCCCGAATGTCCGACGCACGAACTCATCAATGATGAACGGGTTATAAGGATCATTTTTCCCTGCGCGCAGCTTCAGCGTGTCCCAGTCATTGAGCTTGGAGGTGGGCAGGAAATGATCCAGATGCAAGGTGCTATCACCTAACTCCCCGCGGAAATGCAGCGCCATCTGTGGCTTGTTGGTCCAGCCAGAATTCCACGCGCCAGACTCCAGCCCAGTGTTCGTATATTTCGTGCGACTCCACACGCTGCCGCTGAAACGCAGCCCTAACGTGGTGCGCACATCCACCACATTTCCAGGGCTCACGTATTCAAACTGCGCTGGCCGCTCCCAAGCTCCGCCATGCATCAGACAGAAATCATAGTCCAGCCCGGCATTCGTCGGCCCCCAATCTCCGCCACCATTCCACGCCCCCCCGCTGATAGTGAAGATGCCGTTAGGCGCATAGAACGTGCGGCCAGGATCGCCACTCAGGAAGATGGCGGGGAAATTTTGCACTCGCGCATCCGCTCCGGTGATGAACGAGCGAGACCGCACATCACTGGGCAACCAGCCTGGGAGAAAGGCGCGGGCGCGCACCCCCCCCCCGCCGGGAAGTTGCGTGACACCTGCTGGCAAAACATCTGGCGGGGAAAGATACCGTCCCTCGATGACCGTGATGGCGCTAAAGCCTGGCCCGGTCCAGGCCACTGCACCATTGTCCCCCCCGCCGCCCTCACTGAATCTCATTTCCACATAGTAACGTTGTCCGGCCACCAGATTGATGGCCACGGAAGTCTGGCTAGGATATTTCCCCCACTCGCGAACCCCCGCCCAGCCTGCAATGGAGGCGATGCGCACCTTGCTAGCGGGGTCCGCACTGGTGCCTAGCCACAGCTCGCCATCATCGTCGGTGGCCAGTCGGAAAATGTAACTTCCGGTGCTCGGCGGATGCAGAAAACCTCGCACGCGCGTGCCATAAAAATCGCCATAGCCGCTAGGCACCTCGAAGCTTGTAATTAAGTTCAGCAACGTCGGCATGGTGTTCACGGGTAGGTTCGGCGGCGTGATATATGTGCCGTTGTTCTGCCAAACCTCCCGCAGGATGTTGCCCGCGCCTGGGCCTACCACCACCTTTACCACGGGATTAAATGGCACCGTGTAGAGTGTGCCGACGGTGTCCGTAGGCTCCGTGCCGTCCGTGGTGTAGCGGATCGTGGCCCCTGGAGTGGGGCACGTTAGGCTGACGGTGGTGCCGATGGGGTAGTAGCCGGTTTCATGATTCATATCCACCTTCTGCACTTGATCTATGGCCGTACCCGCCGCGTTCGTTGCGCCCGGCGTGCCCAGCGGCAGGTAACGGTAAACGCCGCTGCTAGGATCGATCCCCCAGGTGTGGAAATAGTCTTGGTTCGGCAAGTTAGTAACTTTGCTAATCAGCGTGCCTGACGCATCCCGCAGGGCCAGATATTCCCCACTGCTGCTGAGGGAAAAGTTCGTATGCAAATAGACGCCGCCCGCTGGTGCGGTGATATTTTTTCCACTAGCTAACACTACCAGGTAGCCGTTAGCCGGAATGGTGGCCCAAGCGGGGAACACCCATTTTCCAGCTACCGCCGCATCATCTGTCAGCGTCCATCCGGCTAGGCTAACGGCGGCAGCAGTCACGTTTTTAAGCTCGATCCAGTCACTCAATTCGGGCACCGGAATCGACGGAACCGCAGGCATGGAGCCGATCTCACTGGTCGGACGGAAGTAGCGCCAGACATCATTCCGCTGCACGAAGACCAGCGGTCCGGTGGGCGTGGCGGCGGAGAATTGGAGGTCCAGGAGCAAATCAACACTGCTCGCGAAGCTATTATGGAGTTGGCTAGCGATGACGTTATTCCCCACCCGCAGACGAGATTTATCCACGGCTAGGCTGACTTTCCGCGTAGGATCATTTGGTGTAAAATCCGCCGCCGCACCATGGTCCGTGGCCGCCGTATTCCACGGAATCAACGCCCCGGCAGTGCCGCCGAGATTGGCCCGGGACAGTTCGCCCCCATTGAGAAATAAGGCATAGCCATCATCCCAATCCACCGTCAGAGTTAGGCTCGTGATGGCATCATACTGCGCCTGTGTGAGGGTAAATGTGCGGCGTCCGAACACGGAGATGCTGCTACCTTTCATAGCTGTTAGGATACTATTGGTGTTGGTGCCTAACTGCGGCACGTAGGAGTTGCTGCCCGTGAGCGTGGTATCATAACCGAGCGCACCTTGGACCGTCGGCCACGCGGTGTCATCAAAGGTGATCTGCGCCCAATTCGGAGCCGGGGGCAAGGCTAGGGGCGAGGCCACGATCGGATCCGCGTGATCAAAAAGCCCCGCAGAGGGCTCGATGAGGCCAGTGAAATATTGCCAAGCATCCGTGCTGGCCACGAGCGTCTGCGGCGTGGTGGAGTTGAGTTTCAGCGCGGCATCACACTTCATTTTTCCGCCGCCTGCTGCCGTGTTAGGCAGCGCCAGCGTGCCCTCTGCGTAAGCATTGTTATGCACCTGGATGGCCAGCACGTTCACGCCGCTGCGCAGCAGGCTGCTGGCTGCTGCCAGTGTGATCGTTTC
>JAYVOP010000260.1:0-4728 GCA_043757865.1 Verrucomicrobiales bacterium
TACACACCGATAAAGTCTTTACCGTTATGCACGTTGAAGGTGTGGCCGACGAAGTCAGGGATGATCATGCTTCTGCGGGACCAAGTTTTGATCGGACGCTTGATTGGCTGCTCGTTCATTTTGTCCACTTTGATGAGGAGTTTTTGCTCAACAAACGGACCTTTTTTTAGGGATCTGCCCATAAGATTTAGGTAATTAGGAAATTAGTTATTAAGAAAGTGAGGAAAGGGTGGCTTATTTGCCTTTCTTGGCGTTGCGACGTTGCACGATGAGTTTGTCCGAGTGGCTCCACTTGCGGGTCTTCTGACCCTTGAGCTGGCCCCAGGGGCCTTTGAGGTGTTTGCGACCACCACCGGATTTGGAACGACCTTCACCACCACCGTTCGGGTGATCGATTGGGTTCATACACATCCCCCGGACGGTAGGGCGGACACCTTGCCAACGGGTGCGGCCCGCTTTGCCAGAGACGACGTTCATGTGCTCGCTATTGCCCACGACGCCCATGGTGGCGTAGCAGTCGGCGTGGATTTTGCGGATTTCACCAGAGGACAATTTCACCAGGGCGTAGTCGCCTTCACGGTTGCTAAGGATAACGCTTTGGCCAGCGGAACGGGCCACTTTGCCACCACGGCCCCGGACCAGTTCCACGTTATGCACAGCGGAACCTAAGGGGATGCTGCGCAGCGGGAGGGCGTTGCCGACTTCTGGGGCGACCTTTTCTCCAGAGGAGAGTTTGGCACCTACTTGCAGGCCGTTCGGGGCCAGGATGTAGGCTAGGGTGCCGTCGTCATACTTCAGCAGGGCGATGCGGGCGGTGCGGTTAGGATCGTATTCGATCCCGACGACGCTGGCTGCGCAATCTTGCTTAGCGCGCTTGAAGTCGATGATCCGATATTTCTTTTTATGACCACCGCCGATGTGGCGCATGGTGATGATGCCTTGGTTATTCCGGCCACCGGAGCGCTTGCGCACTTCCAGGAGGGATTTCTCAGGCTTGGATTTGGTGATTTCATCGAAGCTGGGAGTCGTCTTGTAACGGCTGACCGGGGTGATGGGTCTAAAGGTTTTGAGCGCCATAATGTGCTAAATGTTTAGTGGTGTTAGGGGCGGGGTAGTTTAGGCGAGGTCCATGGTTTGACCTTCGGCTAGGCGGACGACGGCTTTCTTCCATTTGGGGGAGGTGCCAGCATCGGGGCGACGCTTGCGGCGGGCTTTGCCGTCGTATTGCATGGTGCGGACGGAGACGACTTTCTTGCCAAAGATTTGGGTGATGGCTTGTTTGATTTCCAGCTTGTTAGCCTTGGTATCAACTTCGAAGACGTATTCGTTATTCTTTTCCTGGAGCATGGCCGCTTTTTCGCTCAGGCGGATGGTTTTGATGGTTCTAAAAATGTCCTTCATGGGAATGGTTCTATTTTATAGTGAAGGGTAAATATGGCTTAGGCTGCGGTGCGTTGGACTAGGGTCGCTAGGGCATCGCTGGTGATGTAAATCTTGTCGTAATGGAGCAAATTTTCCGTATTGACTTCGGCAGCGGACATCAGGAGCACCTTGGCGTGGTTCCGGCCTGCGAGGAAGGTCTTTTCATCGAACGCGGAGGCGATGATGAGGACTTTCCGGGCATCCGTGAGGGCGCTGATGGCTTTGATGAAGCTCTTGGTCTTGCCATCTGCGATTGCAAATGTGGGAATCATGGCTACGTCT
The DNA here is from genome assembly GCA_043757865.1 of Verrucomicrobiales bacterium. GTDB lineage: Bacteria > Verrucomicrobiota > Verrucomicrobiia > Verrucomicrobiales > V1-33 > JAGNEJ01. The sequence goes on from JAYVOP010000260.1 coordinate 1,705, forward strand.
TGGTCCTTGATGCGCTCGCTGAGAGCTTTACGGAAGGCCAATTTCTTGGTCTTCTTATTGATGTCCTTGGTGTAATCCCGTGGACGTGGCCCGAAGACGACGCCACCGCCGACGCGGATGGGGCTGCGGAGTTCACCGGCCCGGGCGCGCCCGGTGCCTTTTTGGTTGTAGGGCTTGCGGTTGCTACCGGAGACTTCGCCCCGGGTCTTGGCGCAGGCGCTGCCTTGGCGGCGGGCGGCCCGCATGGCCACGATGGCATCGTGCACGGCTTGGGTGCCGCGGCCGTCTTCGACGACGGTGAGATTAGCTGCCTTGGCAGAATCGATGGTGAGAACTTGTGCTGACATGATGGATGTTCGGCTGGGTAAAGGGTTAGTTTAAGAAACGGCTAGTTATTTCTTTTGTTTAGCCGTGGACTTCTCGTAGGCCTTGATGCGGGCTTCGGTTTTCACCAATTCCTCCGCATGGGTCTTCTTCTTCTTGGAAGGACGGATGACGACCATGCAGCCAGCGGCTCCGGGGACGCTGCCGCTGATGAGCAGGACGCCGTCCGACTCACGACGAGCGACGATCTTTAAATTTTGCACCGTGATGCGGTCCATCCCCATGTGGGCGGGCATCTTTTGGTTTTTCCAAACGCGACCTGGCGTCAGACGGCAACCGATAGCGCCCGTCCGACGGTGCATCATGGAACCGTGGGTTTGGCGTTGACCTTTGAAATTGTGTAATTTCATGGCCCCTTGGAAGCCTTTACCCTTGGAGATGCCGATGACATCCACCCATTGATCTTCTGCAAAGAAGTTCACATCCAGCTTGGTGCCTTCCGCTGGGAGGTCGGCATCGCTGTCGAGGCGGAACTCACGCACGAAATACTTAGGCTCGCTGCCGTATTTCTTGAAGTGGCCGAGGTCTGGCTTGTTGACGCGGCTTTCTTTCTTATTGCCAAGGCCGACTTGCACGGCGGTGTAACCGTCCGTGGCCTTCTTTTTGATTTGTAAAATGTCGCATTCGCTAACGTCCACGGCTGTGACTGTGATGGCTTTGCCATTTTTGTCATAGACGTGCGTCATACCGATTTTTTTTCCGAGGAGTCCGAGACCGATCATAAGATTATGGGTGCTGGTTAGGGTGGGGTGGTTTGGGGGTGGTTCAGCATCGCGTCTGTAGGCTTACAGGCGGAGCGGCTGAGGGTGGGGGAGTAACTAGATTTTGATGGTGATGTCCACGCCGGCTGGGAGGTTGAGCTTCTTCAGCTCGTCCACGGTGCGGGCGGTGGGGTCCACGATGTCCAAGATGCGCTTATGGGTGCGGAGTTCGAACTGATCGACACTCTTTTTGTCAACGTGCGGGGAGCGGTTGACGGAGAATTTCTCGATCCGGGTAGGAAGGGGGATCGGGCCTGCAATTTTAGCGCCAGTGCGCTTGGCGGTATCTACGATTTCACTCACAGATTTGTCCAAGGCTCGGTAGTCATAAGCACGGAGACGGATACGGATGCGCTGATTTTGCATAACAGATAAAAAGAACGGGGGTTTATTAGGGTTTGGGAGAAGGGAAGTCGCTCAACCAGAGAGTGTTTGGCGACTTGTAACTGAAGTTTCCTGCTTGGGTCTGTAAGCACAAAAAGGGAATTCATCAGGACGTCGATGCCGTAGTATTCTCACACCCCACGCAACGTGTGGAGGAGAATGGCGCATCGCCAATTAGCAGCTCTTTTCCGGTGCCGCTCCCGATAAATCCTAATGTAAATACGGCCAGCACACGAGTTAAGCGGCTGAAGTCGATCCAGGAAGGAGGGCCGGACTATAGGAGCCGACTTTTCGGGCGCAAGACATTTTTGGGAGTTTTTTCTTGGGGTGGAAGCGAGGTGGTTTTTAGCCGAAAAGAACGAAAAAAGACCGAACGGGAATGCACAGAGAACTTGCGGGCTGCGGTAGCGCCATGATCCTGCGGCCTTAATTCGCTCCCCACCTTGTGCTCTTAAATCCAGCCATCATCCTCGTCCCGCTGCGAGCCACGTCTGTCGTGGCCCGTCTGATTTAGATTGGCTGATCCCATGGTTTGCGGCACTATCGATGCGTTTTTAATTCACGCGCACCACCCGGAGGAACAGATTCTGGGTGGTGCGCTGATCTTGCTAGGTTCCTTTCACACAGTGGTGCGAAAAAGTTAGCCTTAAAGCTCTTTGAATAAAGCGGCGTTTGCGGCTTTCAGTCTTAAACTTGGTCCGTTTTAGTCCGCCTCACTCGCGATGCAGACCCTGCTTGGCAAGATTACACACCGGGCTAAACTTCCGGGCGAAGAAACAATCCGAGAGCGCAAATTCCGCCGCCTGCGCGCGGGTTAGTTTTTTAAATGTAGCCGGATGCGCGCCCAGGTCGTGGCTCCAGTCCACCTTGGTGATGTCCCGCCGCGCCACCGTTTCATCTAGCGGATAACCTTTCATCCGCAGGGCCGTGCCGAAATACATTTCATCTGCCGCAAAGACGTCCTGGAAGTGCTCTGTGAAATCATCCTCACACACCGCCTCAGCCGCATCTCGGTTTAGCAGCCACCACTGCGGGTGAAAGCGCACATACATCGGGCGCACGCTGTGGAGTGCTTCCGCGCGCTGAGCCTTGATCCGGTGCCTCTGGGCCACTTCACCGTAGGTTTCCCAATATAATCGGCTGCGTCCATCCCACTTCAGTTCCCGCTGGAGATAACGGAATGGCTTGATGGGCGCGCAGCTATCCGAGAGCAACACAAACCATTGGTTGTCTGCATCCTGTAATGCAGCCTTTAGCAGTGCCAACGACGCCTGCACCAGCGATACTTTCCCCCATTCCGTTTCCACACGTTCAGAGATCAAAGCCTCCCGCAGCCAGGGAGATTTAATCTTCTCTGGATACTTCACATGTGCATAGCGGGTCAGATGCGCTTCATTCCCTAAGAGCCTGTCCGGTAAATAGCTGGAATAAGTAAAAAAGGGTGCTATGGGTCTTGGGATGGAAACCAAAACCTACCGACCACCAGGCTATGAGA
>JAYVOP010000261.1:0-4708 GCA_043757865.1 Verrucomicrobiales bacterium
TTGATTTCAGATTCCAGAAAGCCGCCTATCCTAGGGGCTCCCCGCTGATTGCAAAGCCCCATTTTTGACCCTCTCCCCCACCCCCTTGACCCTCCAATGTCCTCCCTAACCCCTGATATGACCATGGCTGCCGTGCTGGCCTCCTACGCCGGAGCCCGCCGCGCCCTCTTTGCCAAATATCACATCGGCGGCTGCCGCAGTTGTGGTTTTGCGGATACGGAGACTCTAGCCGAGGTCTGCGCGCGCAATGAAAATCTGCCTCCAGTGGATGTGGTGGCCCATCTGGAAGCCAGTCGCGAGCTAGATGCACAGATGCAAATCTCCCCCGCCGCCCTAGCCGCCGCACTCCTCTCCCCCACCCCACCGCGCCTCTTAGATGTCCGCAGCAGCGAGGAACACGAGGCCGTTCATCTCCCCGGAGATACCTTTATGAATCAAGAACTCATGCAGCAGATCTTCGGCCAGTGGGATCCCGCCACCCCCATCGTGCTCTATTGTCATAAAGGTGACCGCAGCCTAGACTTAGCTGCTTATTTCCAAGGCCATGGCCTCAAGGACACCAAATGCCTGACCGGCGGCATTGATGCCTGGAGCTGCGAACAAGACGCCACCGTTCCCCGCTATAATCTAGAAATAGAATAGCCAGATACGATCCATCGACTGCCCGACCTCATTCTACTTTGGTAGATTAGGTGGTCTCCACCTTACTTAACAAGGTAGGAGCAACTTGGCTATTGCGTTCTAGAAGGGCCTCCCTAGCGGTGGGAATGTCTCGATGGTCCCGTGTGTTTTTCCTCACCCTAGCATTGCTCACGCTGGTGCGCTGGGGGGTGGCGGCGTGCTGGGAGGTGACGCCAACGGAGGCTTATCGGATGCAGTTAGCGCGGCACCCTACGTGGTGCGGGGTGGAGGGCGGTGGCCTGGGAGTGGTGGGCACGCGGTGGGCGGCTCCGCTGCTGGCGTGGCTGGGAAGTTGGGGGTTATTCCGGCTGGTGCAGGCGATGGCGAATGAACGTGCGGGAGCTTGGGCGGCATTGCTGCTGAATTTACTGCCCGCGTTTAATTTGGGGGCCTGGACGTGGCGTCCAGAGTGGTTGGCGGCGCATCTCACGGTGTTAGGATCGTATTGGGTGTGGCAAGGGCTGCATAAAGCGGGCGCGTGGGACTGGCGTTGGCCCGCAGCGGGGCTGGCCTGGGGCTTGGCGTGGCTGACGTTTGCGGGGGCGTGGTGGGTGCCGGGTGGGTTGGTGGTGGTGGTGCTAGGGAGTCGGCGGTGGCGTGGGCGGTGGCGGCGGCCAGGGCCTTGGCTGCTGCTAGGCGTGTGGGCGCTGGTGGGGGGGGGGCCGCAGTGGTGGTGGGATGCGCACCATGCCGGAGCACGCTGGGATCATTGGCGGGAAGATCTGGCCAGCCAGGGGGGATCGTGGCAGCATGGCTGGACATGGGTGACGCAGGTAGGCGTGGGCCTGTCTCCGTTGGTGGTGGCAGCGGTGGGTTGGATCGGCTGGAAATGGGTGCGGCGGCAGGAACTGGGGGATGGAGCATTATTTTTCCTGGCCTGGGTGCTGCCGAGCCTGGTGCTAGGCGGCGTGGGCGCGTGCTGGGGGCTGGGGAATGCCCTTTGGCTAGTGCCCATAGTGCCAGCGTTGTGCGGATTGCTAGCACTGGTCTGGCAACCGACTTCAGCCGTGCGGGATCACCGGAGCCGTTGGCAATGGGCCGCGTTAGGACTAGCCGCTATCAGCAGTGTGTTGCTGGTGCATACTGATAGCCTACGGCGGCTAGGGCTGGCGCGGAGCTATGGTGGAGATGTTTCCCGCACCGCGTTAGGGTGGCCAGAATCCGCAGCGGAAATCGCCCGGCTCATCACCCAATCCACAGCCGCGCAGCAGCCTCTGCTCTTGATTGTAGAACACGCGGAACTAGCAGCCGCGCTGGATTTCTACCTTCCAGAAAATTTACCGCTGCGGCAACCGACGCCCGCTTGGCCGCGCGTGCAGGTGCTGGCAGCCCCCATTCCGCAGAGCCAATACGCCTTCTGGCCGCGCTATGATGAGGAGCCCGGCCCGGAAGATCAGCGCCCCGGGCTGCACGGCCAGTCCGCGCTCTTCGTCACCGATGTCACCCTGCGCAGCGGGCCGCCGAGCAGCCTAGCGGCTAGCTTTCGCAAGGTGCGCCCACTCTCGGTCTTTGCCATCCGACGCCAGGGTTCGTTGCTGCGGCAGTTCCGCGTCTTCCTGTGCGAAGATTACCAAGGCAGCGCGCTGTGAGTGTCTAATGATACAATTCCCGAGCCGCGATGAACTCCGCCACACCTGCTGGCAGGCCGTCCGCAGCTTCTCCATGCGCCAACTGCTGGCGGATGCGCGTCGCCCGACCAGCAAATTCCCCACGGAGAAAATGCGCCCGGAATCCGACCTGCGGCTGGGGCGGCAGCCCGGACCGGGGCACGACAATGAACGTGAGTAATGCTGCCAGCCGCTGCGGCTGCGCCCAGCTCCCTAACGTGCGCCATTGATCCTCACCTAACAGCCAGTGCAACTCCGCCGCTGGATGCTCCGCTGCAAAATGCGCTGCCGTTTGCCAACTGTAGGAGGGTCCCGGACGCAGTATTTCCCAATCTGAGACCACTGCCCAAGGCCGCTCCGCCGTGGCTAGGCGCAGCATTTCCAGCCGCTCTGCGCCTGATGCTAACGGCTGCGCTGACTTGTGAGGCGACTGCTGCGCGGGCAGGAAAATCACTTTCTCTAGCCCACATTCCTCCACCGCAGCCTCCGCCATCTGGAGGTGCCCCAAATGCGGCGGATCAAACGTGCCCCCAAAGAGCGCCAGCTTCATACGTGCAGGCGACGCTCCTCTGCGCGGATCGGCAAATCATTGATGCTAGCATAGCGATGGCTCATGTAGCCCTCCGCCGTGAACTCCCAGTTCTCATTGCCGTAGGACCGCCACCACTGGCCCGCAGCATCATGCCACTCGTATTCAAAGCGCACGGCTATGCGGTTTTCCGTAAAGGCCCAGAGCGTCTTCTTTAAACGATACTCATGCTCCGTCGCCCATTTACGTTGGAGAAATGCCACCACCTCCGCGCGGCCCTGGAGGAACTCTGCGCGGTTCCGCCATGCGGTGTCTGGCGTGTAGGCTAGGGAGACGCGCTCGGGATCACGTGAGTTCCAAGCATCTTCAGCGGCTTGGACCTTCTGGCGGGCAGTGGCTTCAGTAAATGGTGGGAGCGGTGGACGGGGAGGCATAGCGGCATCTCTAGCCAGCGTCCCGGCACATTGCAAGCAGCCTGCTGCGGGGCTTGGGGGGAGGAAGCCCTTAGCCCATTTCCACTGCGCCTACAATCTGCGCTTCGGCCTGGAGGGCTTGTTCTAGCGTAGGTTCCGCTGGGACGCGGGCCATCAGCACGCCGTAGCGCGGGGCGGTTTGTTGCCAGAGTTGGAAATGGCGGGTGTAGGCTTCGTGGTAGCGTTTGCGCAGCCGTGCATCCACGCGGCGGAGGTGATGGGTCTCACTTTCTGGCTCCACGAATTCATAGTTCCCCTCCCAGTCCACGGCGGATTCTGCTAGGCAATTTGGCGTTAGGAGCATCCCACGTCCCTGGCGCTCACTGAGCGCCCGCAGCACGGGTTCTGGGCTGCCGGGGTAGAGCGCATCAGAAATAAAGACGCGCAAGGCCTGCGGACGCAGGGCCAGATGCCCCAGCAGCGGCGGTTCTGGCGGGGCGATGTGGTGGGGAATTTCAGACACCCATTGGTTCGCCCAGAGTTGCTCATTGCTGATCATTTTCCCCTGCGGGCCATGGCTTAGAAAGACGCGTAAGGAAGCTCCCGCCTGCTGTGCGGCAGCGGCACAGAAGTGCAGTAGCTCAATGACGCGGGTCGCCTTGGCATCGTCGAACCATTGGCTAGCGGAGACATCCACGATGAGATCTACCAGCGGGCGGACTTCCTCCCGGAAGACTTTCATGGTGTATTGACCGGTGCGGGCGTAGGCCTGCCAGTTGATGTGGCGGGGGTCGTCGCCTGCCAGGTAAGCCCGGTGGTCCTGGAACTCTAACGAGCTGCCCGCGCCCGCGCCTGCGAAGTCGCCACTGCCTCCACGCCATACATGCCGACGCAGCGGAAGCCAGAAAATTTCCGCCACTTGTTGTCCCCGCACACGCAGTTGGCGCAGCGTTTCCGCGTTCTGAAGCACGGGGGAGATCATGTGAGGTCGGCAGCGGCTTGGGTTTCTAACTCGCGGGTGAATTTGAATTCCCGACGCACCAGTATCCACATGGCTAGGCTGTGGATAACCAAGAGGCCGATGGCGATAGCTAGGAACACGGTTGCCTGGGCAAACTGTTCATCATGGCTTAAATTTATGAGAGACACGAACGTTTCCAACGGAGCCCAGATCATCGCATAGTGCAGGCCAGGGACTTCGCCCACCGAGGCCAGCATTCCCACCAAGAGATGGAGGAATCCTAACGCCAATTCGATGAGCAGAAAAACGAACAACGGAGCCTTGGCACGAGGGTAGAAACGTCGCTGGATCAACAGTCCAAGAATCACTTGGCCAAAGAAGGCAACGAACATCACAGTAACTAGATACACCTCATCACTAGGATCAAATAAGCCCGATGGGTGAATGGTCTTCTCATAGAAACGCCAGACCCCCACGGCAAACTCTACCACTAACACCCACAGAAAATAGAACCCAC
>JAYVOP010000262.1:0-4681 GCA_043757865.1 Verrucomicrobiales bacterium
ACGGGCCTGTGGACGATCACGAATATCGCCCTGGCCAATGGCTTGAATAACCTCACGGTGCGGCTCCTGGGCGTGGATGGCAGCGTCATCAACACCCTGGCCTTTGCCGTTACCCTAACGGGAAATGGCGCACCGGTGATCGTGGTCACATTGACTCCACCTTCGGGAAATTTATCTGCCAATGAACTCGTGACCTTGGATGCGACTGGCAGCTATGACCCCGAGGCCACTGCGCTGAGTTACGCCTGGACCATCACGCCCACCGTCGGGACCAGCATTGCCCACAGCGTGCCCGGCAAGACCGAGGCGCGTTTCCAGATCCCAGGCATTTACAGCGTCAGCCTAACCGTGACGGATGCGGCTAGTAATGCGGCTACTTACGCTCGCGAACTCACGGTTACGAATGGCAATGATTTCCACTCCTTCGGCAGCACCGTGGCGCTGGACCCGGCGTTTACCGTGACGAATGCCGAGCTGCGGGACGACTACTCACCTAGCAGTTGGTATTCCGTGGCGGATGTCACGGGCCGCTTGGAACTCTACGTGTTAGACGACGTGGCCAAGCCGTTGGGCAACCCGACCTTTACCCACCCTATCGTCACGCGGGATGTGCCGGATAACTCTGACTTCACGCTGCAAACGGATCTCACGTTAGACACCCGGCAGTTTGGCAATTTCTTCACCGGACTCTGGCTGGAAACCACGGAAGGCGGCGTGTCCGTGAAATATGCGTTCGGTATTGATGGGGGGAATCAATTTGTGGTCCAGCGCGCAGTGAGCGCAGGCGTCTTCGGCCCCGTGGGCACCAGCCCCCTAACGGGCAGCGGAGCGGTGCTGCGGATTCGTCGCAGTGGGTTGTCATGGTTGTTCCAACGCGGTCTCAGCGGCGTGTGGACCACCATTTACACCCAGGTCATTCCGGCGGGTAGCATCGGCGGACGCGGTGGCGTCTTCGTTAGCACCTCCAGCGCCACCACCGTGCGCGTGGCCTTCGACTACATTTTAGTGGCCGATCCCGCCAATACCAATTCCGTGCTCGCCAGCCTCCGCATCAGTGAAATCATGTATAACCCCGCCATCGGTGGCGTGGAATACCTGGAACTCTGCAACTACGGCCCGCAGCCCATCAACCTGCTCGGCTGCAGCTTCGACAACGGCAAACCCTTTGCGGCCTACACCTTTGGCAATGAGACGCTGCAACCAGGCGAGGTCATCTGCCTCACGGAAAACGTGGCGGCCTTCCAGGCGAAATACGGCAACGCTATCCGCCTAGCCGGTGCCTGGAGCAGTGGCAGCCTCAGCAATGGCGGTGAAACCATCCTCCTGCGTGATGCCTCCGCCAACGAAATCCACAACTTCGCCTACCATGATAACACGGACCCCACCTGGCCCGCCGCCCCAGATGGCACGGGCCCAGCGTTGGAGATCATCGACGCCCAAGGCCGCTACGACCTTGGCAACAACTGGCGCGCCAGTGCCGAGGCCGCTGGCAGCCCCGGCTATCTAGGCCTGGGCCCGGACACGGATGGCGATGGCTTAGCCGACATCATCGAAGCCCGTTTCGGCACTGATCCTAACAACCCCGGCTCCAAGCCCAACGCCACCAGCTCCAGCGGCCCCAGCGGCTTGACGCTCACTTGGCCCGCGGTAAATGGCCGCAGCTACCGCGTGGAAAAATCCACCGACCTGCAAGCGTGGACCGCCTTGCAAACCGTAACCGCCACTAGCAGCACCGGCAGCTATGCAGACAACGCCATCCTCACAGTGCCGCACACCTACTACCGCATCGCGGCCCTGCCATAACCGAGAAATCGTCACTGCCTCCTTGCCGTAGAGGGCGACGTTAGGAGCGTCCAACGGCTCGGGCCCTGTTTTGATGCAGTAACTTTGGAGGCGATGCTAGGCCACGGAGCGGCGTGCTTCCAGCCGCCGAGCAAAGCACCCCCCATTCCCCCGCCGTCGAAGCACCCTGGCGACCTCCACGGCGGCTGGAAGCACGCCGCTCCGACTCTGCTGCTGGCATTTACTTGCTAGAGTATTCGGCGTTTCTCGTTTCAAAATACCGAATAACGTTAGACTTGTTACTGATGAGACCAGATAAAGGCGCTTCATACAAACTCAGTGTCGCTCTGCTAGGGTTTTGTGTCGCATAGCGACAAAATGCAGCACGGGAAGAAACCTCATGGCGATGGCTTGAACCTAGCATCCTCCCAGAGGAATGCTTTCCGCTCACCGAAGAGGAGGGGATAGAGGGTGTAATTCGTCTTCATCACCTCGTGGAGCATCGGCTTCCAGGGACGGTCCGCCACGCTGAGCAGACCTGTGTTAGCGCTCTCGCCATGATATTGGCTGAACCAGCGGCCCGTCGTCGCTTGATCCACCAGGGTAAACCACTCGATCCCCACTACGAAGCCCAGCGCGGCACTTTGCTCCACATAGTGGCGGTAGGCTAGGCCGCGTTCCTCCTGGGATTTCACCTCCCGCCCGCCAGTGAGACCAGAATCAGCCGGGGAGGACCAGTAGAACTCGCTCAGCATTAGGGGCCGCCCGCCCGTCCAGTCGTGGTAGCGCTGCAATGCGGCGGTATCCACGGCATAGGTGTAGTAGTTATAGGACATCACATCCAGATACTTTCCGCACAGCCGACAGAGCTGTTCGTCCTCGATGGTGGCGGGTTGCAGGCGGCACCCCAGGATGAGGTGGTGCGGATCCGCCTTGCGAATGGCAGTGGTCACTTGGTTCAGCAGGGTGTCCAGGAACGTGCCGACGAAGGCTTTCACATCCGCTTTGGCGGCATCGGTAGTCACGGCTAGGCCCTGGGATTTGAGTTGGTCAAAGCTGCTCGCATCAGCCTGCCAGGCCTTGTTGAAGGCATCTATGCCAGCATACCGATCCACCAGCGACTGCACGAATCGTAGTTTACAGGCGTGGGTGGCGGGCAGGGCGGGCAGCACGCGGAGCAGGTCATCATAGCGGGGTTCATTGACGATGAAATATCCGATGAGCAGCGGGTCGGCTGCGCGCTTAGGGAGTTCCTTAGCGATGCGGTCCTGGATGCCTCGTGCGGTTTCCGCATCATACGGATCCCATACTTCCCAGGCCCCCGGGATGCGTTTGATGCCTTCCCATTCACTGATCGGCAGGCTGTCCACGTAGGGAAATGATGCCGCTTTGATCGGCTCTGCGGGCGTGGGGCTAAAGGCTCCCATGGAGTTGAATCCCCAGGCCCGCGCACGGGTAATCATCCGGGCCACATGGCTCTCCAACGTATGCGGCTGGCCATATTTCTTGATCGTATTCGCCACATAGAACGAGAAATTTTCCGCATTGCCTTCTCGGAACGCCGTGCGGAACTCGCTCTCCAGCTTCGGCAGCCACTCATAGATACTTTCCCGGCCTTTCACGTAGGTGAAGTCATCGCTAGGCGCGAAGCCACAGATGCCTAGGTGAAAGAAGGCATTCCCCTCGGGGTCCACCAGCCATGATTTCCCCTGCCGTTTCTCAATATGAAAGAACCCCGTGGCCTTGAACCCTAACTTGGTCCCACTGTCTAGGGCTCCGCCGAAAAGATCCGTAGCTGGCGGATGCAGGGCTGCGTAGTAGGCCGCATCCTCTGACACATCCGCCTGGAGAGCGGCTAGGCTCTTCACCTTGCTAGGCCAGTCCTCGCGGGTGCTCTGGCCAAAGGCATCCACCAGCTTGGCCGCTGGGGTGGCGGATGGGGTGTGATGCAGGGTGAATGTGAGCTGCGGCTGATCCTTGTGAAATGGCACCACGCCCATCCAGTGGAAGATGCCCCAGTTCCACTCCCGGTTGTCCGTGAGCTGTTGAAAGCAGTCGTTAGGGGTGGTGAGATCCAGCGATTCCCCCAGGGCATTGGTAAAGGAAAAGCGCGTGGCGTGGTCTTGTAGCAGGTGTGGCTGTGCGGGCTTGGCACGAGGAAATACCCCTTCTTTATCACCGATGCGCCATTTGCCACCCTGGCTAAAGGCAATGTCGATCAAGAGATTGAACTCGATGGATTGCACATCCGCTGGCACCTCGGCAAAGGTAATCACTACCTCATCCTGCCCCACCTGCACCTGCGCCCGCCCGCCTCCATCATAGCGCACCGTGGCGCTGGCAGCCTGGGTGCGGGCCTCGATGATCTTATGCGCTGGCTTGCCGGAGCCATCCCGCAGCACCGGATAGGCCATGGTAAACGTGCCCATGCTGCCCGCCACCATTTTGCGCAGGTTTGAGTTCCAGCGCATGAGCAAAGGACGTGAGGGCAAGGGCGCAGCAGAGTGATTTCATATGGAAGGCAGTGGGGGCAAACGGGAGCAGTCGCGTAAAAATGGCCTTGGGTAAGGCGAGGGCAGCGTGATGGCGGCTTGGGGGAAACGCAAGCCGCACGAATCCTGCACCGGAGCGGCGTGCTTCCAGCCGCCGTCACTGGCCCGTGGCTGGGCGACTTCCTCGGCGGCTAGAAGCACGCCGCTCCAGGGCTGATGTGGGCTAACCACAGATTCAGGGCACCACAGATAGAAATGGATTCAGGATTAAGAGGAAGGGCCTCTGCTCAAATCATCTCATGGCAAATAACCCCGAACGCCGCTTTTGAATGAAGTTTGGCGGTGTTGAGTGGGATCAAATCCCCTCGCCGCCGGGTGACAGGGTGTCCCCATCGACCTCCGGTCTT
>JAYVOP010000263.1:0-17573 GCA_043757865.1 Verrucomicrobiales bacterium
TGGGCGCGGGAGATGGCACGCTGGACGTGACTAGCCAGTCCATCCACGGAGCGGGCCTAGCGCTGACGCAGGCGAATTCCATTACAGGCGCTGCGAGCACGACCCTGACGAAGACGGGCGAGGGCCAGTTGCTGATTTTAAATGCGCTGGATGGCACCACCACGGGCTTTGCGGGCACGCTGAATATTGGCGCGAATAGTGGGTTTGTGAACATCCTCGCAGGCGGCTATGTGCGTGGCTTGAAGGCCGTGAATGTGAACTCTGGCTCCATTTTCCAGGTGGATAATAACACAAATATGGGCCAGCCCCGGCAGTTCGTATTCAACCCTACGGTCAATGGCACGGATGGGGATAAGATCGGCAACACCATCGCCATAAATCTCCAAGGTGGCACGCTCCAAGTGCAGGGGCGGAACGTGGCGTTCGGCGTGGGGACGGGAAATTATGAGAAGTTAGGCACGGTGAATTTGACCAACGGGCAGAACATTGTGAATGCCGTCAGCGCAGGCTTGGGAGGTGGAGAAATTGCCATCACCACGCTGGCGCGGCCCGTGGGTGGCGGCACCGTGCGCTTTAACTCTAGCGTGGCCACGCTGGGCACTGCGGGCTCGGCGGGGCGTATCGTGCTGACGAATGTGGATACCACAGGCACGCCTGCGGCGGTCACGGTGGGCGGGCTGTTAGGTGGTTGGGCCACGATCAATGGCGTGGACTTTGTTTCCCATGTGGCGCAGTCCGCAGCAGGCGCAGCGGGCGGCATCGTGGCTTACGGTTCCACCGTGGTGGGCGTTACGCCGCCCGCCTACACATTGCCTGTCACTGGTGGCACGCCTGCGGCAGCGCTATTTACCACAGGCACGGTGGGCAATGCAGCGGCAGTCAGCACGGTGTTAGGCGCGGCGGGGGCGGGACAGAATTGGACGATTGGCGCTTTGAAAATGAGCAACGCCGCAGCTAGCACGTTGACCTTTGCAGGCACCACGGGCACGGCAGATACGATCTATTTAGAGAGCGGCGGCTTGCTCACGGATGGGCTGGCGTTCACGCGGACCATTGGTGCTACCACCAGTGCCTTCACGCGCGGCAGGCTGACGGCTGGTCTCACGACGGCTACCACAGCTCAAGAATTATTTCTCCATAACAACAGTGCTAGCGCGTTAGTGATCCACTCCGTGATCTTGGATAATCCCAACAACGCGGCGGCTACAGTCAAGGTGGTGAAGGACTTGGACGGACTGGTGCAGTTGTCAGGGACGAACACTTATACGGGCGGCACTTCCGTGCTCAAAGGCACGTTGGAGGCTCAGTCCGCGTCATCCCTGGGGGCGGGTGCGGTAAATGTGCGCAATGCACGGCTGTCGCTCAACGTGGCTGGCACGACCACTAGCACCACGGGCATCAATGTTTCCGACCAAGGGGAAATCTTGCTGAATAGCACCACGGGCATCTTCACTAGCACGGGAGATCGTTTCAATGTAGCCGCTGGTAGCATTCTCATTGGCCCGGCGGCTAGCAATGCGGGCCAAGGCCTAAACAGCCTCACGCGCGTCGCCTCACTTAGCGCTGGCGGACAGATTGTGCTAGCAACGGATGCCATCGTCAGTCACCAAAATTTCCCGAACAGCGATCAAGTGGGCATCGGCAATAACACGATCAAGAGCTTGGGGACGAATGCGGATCTCTACTATGGCCTCAGCGGCACGAATGCCAGTGCGCTAAGTTCCCTCACGGTAGGCAGCGGCACCGCCTGGAAGGGCATCAGCACGGACCGGACTGCACGCGCGTGGCAGCAAGGGACCATCGTGGCGAACAGTGATTTCTGGCTCCAGGGGTCCATAAATAATGGGACGAATGTGGCGCTGACGCTTGGTGGCGATGGCGTGGCAGGCACTTACAACATCGTCAACAATGCCAGCAAGGCGATCACTGCGTTTGTCACGGGCCAAGTCTCCCTAACTGAGGACAGCGTGCTCACGATGCCCAGTAATCTGACGTTCGTGGTCACGCCGGGAGCGCTTTTACAGCCGAACCGCACCAACAGTTTTGGCTCGGGTGCGAACGTGGCTAGTGTCATCGTGCAAGCAGGCGCCACGATGGACCCAGGGAACTATGTGGCCATTGGATCGGCGGCTAATCAAGACACTGCTATTTACCAAAATTTACCCTATCCGATTCCCAGCCCGTTGAATGGCAATGTGAGCGTGGAGGCGGGCGGGAGGCTCGTTATTAATGATGCTAGTGGGATTGGCTCATCCTCTGCGGTGAGCACCATTCGCACGAACGGGATTTTGGATCTAGGCACGGCCAATGCGTTTTATGGTCGGGGAAATTATGCGCTGAATTTAGCCAATCCCGTGGACACCACGGGCACCATCAATGCCGGGCAGTTTGCTTATGAAGCAGGCGCAGTGGTGCGGGTCTCGGCGGATAATGTTTATAAATTATCGTCGTTCGTGGCAGGCGAGACCAATGGCGAGAAGGTCGTTTACGAGTTGTATAACGCTGGCCGGACGTTGACGAATCAGACGAATCCATTTCTCAAACCTGTGTTAGGAACGCCGACGATTGCCCCGGAAAATATCCGCATTGCTAACGGCGGCATGATTACGAATGACGAAGCGGATCGCACGCTGGGGCAAGGACGGGGCAAGATTATCCTGGGCGATGGCGCAATCTTGGCGGGCACCACGCAGACATTTATGAACATGACGGACAACGTGGAGGTGGAAGCAGGAGCCACGATTTCCATTGGCACGCCTCGTTGGGTGGAGGGGATGCCGAAGCTAGGTGGGGTGAATTTTACGGGGGCAAATAGCAATGTGATGCCTGCAAATTCTACGATGGTGGTGCAAGACGGAGCGACGTTAGTGTTTGGCGCGGTCAATGTGTTTTCCGACAATGCCAGCCTGCAGTTGCCTACAGCGGTGACGAACTTTGCCATGACCGGAGCCGCCGGGAATCAGCCAGGGAACGGCAGCACGCTGTTGCTGAATGTGACTAACACGGCGGAAATAGCGGGCAGTGTGACGGGCAATGGAGCGGTGATAGCGGGTGCTGCTGGCGAGTTCCTGGGGCTGGGCAATGGCGTGGCGGACTACAAGACGGGGATCGTCTTTAAGAGTGCCAATGCGCAGCAGGCTAACTTGTATAAAGTGGGCACTAGCAAGGTGACGATGACCGGCGTGAGTGATGCTACAGGCGTGCAGTTGGTGGGCGCAGGCGAGTTAATCTATAGCGGCACGGGCAGGGCGGCGTATGCCGATAACCGCGTGGCTAAGAGCGGGAAATTGACATTAGATAACAGCGGCACGGCGCTGAGTGATCGCCTGGGAGGCAGCACCAAGAACCTTTCCGCCATGGGCGGCACGGTGGAAATCATTGGCCATGCGACGACGCCTGTGACGGAGAATATCAACAATCTGGCTAACAGTGCGGCCAGCACTGGGCCATTCACGGGGGCGGCAGGATACAGTGTGCTAAAGATCACTCCAGGCGCGGCCAAGACGTCCTTGAACGTGACGGCATTTGAAAATTTCCAGTCGGCAGGCACCGGCTTGCAGCGCAGTGCCACCTGGGTGCTGACGGCTCCGTCGTTAGGAAATACGCCCGGCACGTATGCTAGCACGGGCATTTACACGATCAATCCTAGCAACACCACGAACGGGTTGATCCAAGTGCAGACGCCGAATTTCGGCAGTCAGGGCGCGTTCGGGATAGGAGCGGCGGCCATCGCTGGGCAGTCCGGGAGCAGTGTGGCGCCAACATTGCCCGGCGTGTTAGGCGATGCCACGGGCGCGGGGGCCACGGGCTTTGTGACGGAGGACACGGTGAGCTTTGCGGGTCTGACGACGGTGAATTTAGCCACCACGATTACGCTGCCCGCAGGCGGCGGAGCCAAGGTGCGCGTAGGGATGCCCCTGAATGGTCCGGGCGTGGCGGCGGCTACTTTTGCCACAGCGATTGCGGGGGATCTGGTGACGCTGAATAACGCCATCGGCACGGGCGCGGTGGGCAATGTGAACTTCATCGATTCCATGCGCTTGCTGGCCAGCAGTGAATATGCCGCAACTCCGCTGAGCACAGCTAACACGAATCTAAATGTGAAACTGAGCAGCGCCACAGCCACGGTGGTGGGCGACTCGCGGGTGGCCACGCTGTCGTTTGCAGGCAATAGCACGCTGAACATCAATGGCACGCTGCCGCTGGCGAGCACGCCCAGCCGCTTCCATTTAAATTCTGCGGGAGTCTTCGTCCAGGCTGGGGCCACGGCCACGATCAATGGTGCGGGGCCCACGAATTTCTTCCAAGCCAACGGAGGTGCTAGCATGTATCTGCACACGCAGGGGACGCTGAATCTGAATGCCACAGCCTACACGGACAACGCCATCGTGAAGACGGGCACGGGCACGTTGAACGTGGGTGCAGGGGCGTTCGGCGTGTTTCGCGGATCGGTGCAGATTGATGATGGCATCGTGAATCTGGGCTCAAATAACAGTTTTTCCAGCATCCGCCAACTGGGCACGTTTACCACCAGCGAGAACCTCTATTTAAATGGCGGCACGTTGAATCTGAATGGCAATAGCCAAATGGTGAACTCGCTGACGAACAATAATTTACTGCCCGGAAATGGTGGCACGGTCACCAGTAGCTCGCCAGCAATCTTGACGGTGCAAGGCGCGGGGCAGTTCTCCGGCAGCATTGGCGGCAGTATTTCACTGGATAAGGTGAACAACAATACGCTGCTGCTAACCAGTGCGAGCGGCTACTCTGGCAACACTGCGATTCGCGCGGGTACGTTGCAGTTACGGGATCTGGGTGCGCTGACGAACACCAGCAGCGTGGATCTTTACTCTGGGGCGGCGTTGACGTTGGATAACAGCTATTTAAGCAACGTGGCCAATCGCATTCCAGCTACCACGCCGATCAATTCTAAGGGCGGCACGATCAATCTGGTAGGCGCAGCGGGGCAGGCGGTGAGTCAGACGTTTAACAATGTTAACTTGCTGGCAGGGCGTTTGGATTTTGGGAATACTTCCGGCGGCGGAGGCAGTATCAATGTGAGTATGGACAATCTCACGCGCGCGGCGGGCACGGGCAGCACGCTGACGGTGAACACCACGTTTGGCTTCCTCGGCACCGCGGGCAGCACCACGGATGCGTTCCATTACATGATCAATAACACCACGCTGAACGGTGGCGCAACGACTGCGCTGACGCTGAATGATGGCCTGGTGGGTGGCTGGGCGGTGGCCAACGGCAGTGATTTCCTAACCTACAGTGCAACCACTGGCCTGGGCGCGTTAGGCAACACGGGCGATGGCTATGCGGCCTACGGCAGCACGGATGTGACCACGGCCACGGCTACACAAAACGTCAACGACGGCACGGCTAGGACGTTGGCGACTAGCAAGACGATCAACTCTTGGCGCATGGCTCCTGGCGCTGCCATCGTGAACACCTATAACCAAGGCGTGCAGCTCACGGTGGATACGGGCGGGCTGCTGAGCAATGCGGCCCAAACCATTTCCCATAACCCTGCGTTGAATAGCACAGGGCAGTCGATCACCTCGAATTCGGGCGAACTGGATTACTGGGTGAATCAGAATACCAATGGCGTGAATATCCCCATCGTGGGCAGTATTGATCTGGTGAAGAGTGGTGCGGGGACGTTGAATCTGAATCCCTCGCTGCTCTATAATAATGGCGCTAGTAACACGGTGAATGGCACGACCACGGCCACCCTAACGAGCACCACAGGCTTGGCGCTGGGGATGCCTGTGAGTGGCACAGGCATCACGGGGGGGACGACGATCACAGGCATTTCTCCGACGACGATCACCCTTTCCCAAACGGCAACCGCCACGGGCGCGAACACGCTGAGTTTCCCGCAGAGCAATGGTTACACGGGCAAGACGTTTGTGAATAGCGGGGTACTGACGGGCAATCTGCCCAGCGCAGATGGCGTCAACTATGTGAGCGTGCCGGGGGATCTAGTGATCGCTAGTGCGCGCTATGAAAATCTCTTGGCCAACAATTTAAAGAAGACTGCGAATGTGCTCATCACGGGCAGTGGTCGGTTGGATTTAACGGCTGCGGATAACACCACGGAGACGATCAATTCCGTGACCTTTGCGGATGCCTCTGGCGCGGGCACCACGATGAATCTGGATCGGCAAACGCAGCGGCTTACGAGCACGCTGAACTTGGCGGCAGCAGTGCCCGTGACGGTCAATAACACGAATCCGAACACGGTGCCATTGGTCGGTGGCTTTTTGGGGAATTTAGGTTTCACGCCTGCGAGTGGCACCAGCACGTTGCTGGTGAATGCACCCACGCCCACGGGAATCAATAGTGGAGGCGGATTGAATGCAATGGGCCTGCGGATCAGTGCGGCCATCAGCACGGTGCCCAGCGTGGCGGAAGGTGGGCTGGTGAAATCTGGCACCGGCATCCTGGGGCTGGGGCCGGACCAAACGGTGGCCAATGCGGTGAACACTCTAACGGTGGGATCAAACCTCATTACCACTAGCACCACCACTGGCCTAGCGGTGGGAATGCCGCTGACGGGCACGGGGCTGCCCGTGGGTTCCATCATTACCGCCATCGTGCCTAACACCAGCATCACGGTTTCACAGAACATCACCACGGCGGGCACTAACGTGGCACTAACGGCGGGGATGTTTAACTTTAATCAGACAGCTCTGACGTATGATGGCACCACGGGATCGCTGGTGGATGCGCTCAATATTTCGCAAGGCGTAGTGCGCGCGGATAACAATCAAGCGCTGGGCACCAACTCGGCTAACACCACGGTGCAAAACGGCGGCGTGCTGCTGGCCAATGGCACCACCGCCTTGCTGGGCAGCATTAAATTAAAATCCGGCAGCACGTTAGGCGTGACCATCGCCAGCGCGACGCTGGGCGTGGCCAGCAATGTGGTGACGAATCAATCCGTGTTGAATGTGCCCAGTGGAGACGTGACGATTTCCGCCACCGACTATTTCCTACAAGGCACGAACGCTGGGAATCTGGTGGTGAATAGCAGGCTGACAGGCGCAGGGAATATCGCCATCAATGGCCCGCAACTCACCAGCACCATCGGCACGGTCACGCTGGCGAATCCCTTTACCAACGGGGCTGGCGCTTCTGACCACAACGGAACGATCCGCGTGAACACCAACGCACAGTTGCTCAATAGCCCTAATAAATTGGCCAATGTGGGGGCCACGGGCAGTGCGTTAGGCGCAGCGACGATTGAGCTGAATGGTGGTCGGCTGGGCTTGCGGGATGATGGCAATGCGACGGCCAATGCCACGAATCTGGTGCTGCCGAGCTATGGCAATAAGGTCAACCTGACGGCGGATTCGTTGATCGATGCCAACCGCGCCAATGGCACGAGTAGTGGAAATACGATAGGGCTAGGCACGCTAACGATCCCCAGCGGCACGAAGGTGCTGGCCACCGATTTCAGCTCCAACGGCACGTTCACCAACATTGCCAATGCCTACCAGATTGGTTTCGATAGCATTGATGGTGCGGGCACGTTAGTGAAGGGCGGGAGTCAGATCATTAACCTTAATAACTACGAGCCGACGTTCTCTGGAAATATCACCGTGGCTGGTCCCATGGGCATGACGGTGGCGCATTCCGGGGGACTGGTGCTGAACAACGCGACGAGCAATCCGCTGAATGATTTCAAGGTCAATGGCGTGCATACGTTTACGACGGGGAAGAGTTATGTGGTGGGCAATGTGTTGGAAGTCGGCAGCAATGTGGGCACGGTGGTCAATGGTCTGAATGGCGTGACCAGTGGCGCGACGACGGGCTATCTGGCGGTGCAAGACACGGCGTTTGTGAGCGCGGACACGCTGCGGAATAATGGTCAGGTGGGGAGCATGACGGGTGCGGCTACGATCACGGCTAACGCGATTGTGGGGAAAGGCGTTTATTTAACGAGCGGGCAGGCGTTGACGCTGCAAGGCGGGTTGGCGGACGATGGAGCCAGCACCACGCGGCTGAAAGTAGCGGGCGATAACATCGTGACGTTGACAGCGGCTAGCAGTTTCAATACGGGCGGAGCAGAGGTGCAGAGCGGGGTGCTGAAGGTGGCTCCGAGCATCAATGCCACGAATCCGCTGGGCACAGGCGCGACTCCGATCCGCGTGTTAGGCGTGATTGCCACCACAGCGGCAGGCACCACGCAGCCAGTGGCCGCGTTGAGTGCGGAACTGCGCTTTGATTCTGGCACTAGCACCATTTCCCAAGCGGGCAATATTACCAATAGCGGCCTCGTGCATGTGACCACGGGCAGCACGGCCATCAGCGGCACGATCAACGGGCCGGGCACTACGAGCTATGTGCCGGGCTTGCTGGAAGGCCGCATCACGGGCACCGCTAACACGGGCGGTGGGGCGGCGGATTTCACCGTGACGCGCGGGGCCAATCCAGGGAACTTCGGCATCCGCAGCGAGCCTCGGATGGGCGCGCAGAACCTCGTAACGAACAATCCGATTACCGGCTGGGGCGACAACGAGACGTGGATTTACAATGGGCAGTTCTTTGATGCCGACGGGAAATTTACTTTCGCGGAGAACATCGACGATGTGGCGTTCGTGGCCATTGATGGCGTAATTCGCATGAATAATGGCGCTTCCAGTCAAGTGACGAACACGGCCCTAGCCGTCGGCCAAACAGGCACCACCAGCAACGGAGCCGCTGCCAATACCGGCACGCCGACGGACACCTTCGGCATGGGGCCTAACAGCGATGGCTGGCACAACCTCGAGATCCGTTTCCGCAATGGCACGGGTGGCGCAGGCCCTACGGTGGCCAATGGATTCTTTGCTAACTACGGCTTCGGCCTCAACGTCAACGGAGCCACCGCGCTGGATGGCACGCAGTATTTGCGCGCGATTGATCCGGGCGATGGCAGTCTCTTCCGCACACCGATTACGGACAAGGGCAACGTCACGATTGAGGGCGGAGCGACGCTGAGCGCAGCAGGCATCACGAAGACGAAGGCGCTGACGTTCAATAGCACGATCACGCCTGCGCTGATGAACATCACGGGCACGGCGGCTAGTGATGTGGACACCGTAACCGTGACGGGAGTGGCTCCGCAGGGGCGGTTGAACCTCACGGCGGGAGCGGTCCTCACGGCGGGCGTGCTCAATGTGGATGCCACGGGCACGGTGCATCTTAATGACAATGGAGGCACGGGAGAATTGAAAATCACTGCGCCTATGACGGGCACCGGGGCCGTGCATGTGGCCGCCGGTCAACTGACGGTGACTGCCACCGCCAATTTAAATAGCACCATGAGAATCACCACGGACAGCGGCGGCACGGTGAATGCGACTGCGTTAGCGAGCTTGGTGATTACCAATAAAACCGTGGTGAACAACGGCACCATCACTGGCAATGTGACGAGCACGGGGGGGGCGACACTTTCTGGCAGTGGTAACATTACGGGAGCCACGACGCTGACCGGGGGCACCGTTGCTCCGGGCAATAGCCCTGGGAAACTGAGCTTCGGCAATGGGCTCACGACGAATAGCACGACGTTTACCTTTGATCTCGCAGGCACCACGCCAGCCACGCAATACGACCAAATCAATGTCACCGGGACGCTGAATTTTGGGGCGGGGAATACGAGCATCTTGATGCTCAACGTGACCGCCACGCCGACGCTAGGCGATGTTTACTACTTGGGATTAAATGATGGCGTGGATGCGATCCAGAACACATTCAGTGGTTTGGCGGAGGGCGGGACTTTCGTGGATCTCAATGGACTGCTCTATCATGCCACGTATCAGGCCAACTGGGCTGGCACCCAGCTAGGCAGCACGTGGACGGGTGGCAATGATTTCGCGCTGACCGTGGTGCCGGAGCCGAGCGGCGTGCTGCTAGTAGTACTGAGCTTGGTGGGCCGGGGCTGCCGCCGTCGGCGGGCTTAAGGCGTGGTGGCAATCAGCGTGGTAGGAACTGTCAATTTCACCAACTCCCATAACTCTTTATGAAATCTCCCTTGCTCTACTGCTTCACCACCCTAGCCATGCTCACAGCGGCCTCTGCGCAAGAGAAACCCGCTGCGCCCCGGACGCCGGGGCAGGTCACGGCAGAGGAGCGGGAGCGCCTGCAAAAGCTCACGGCGGCGGACCACGCGGACATGCTAGTGCAACTCGGTATCACCAAACTGCGGCCGGGCGTGAAGGCTCGAGCCGGAGCAGGCGCGACGAATGTGGCCAACTATGAGGAAGCGTTGGCAAACCCATTTCCAGATTATCCTAACGCGCTGCTGCTAAAGAATGGCCTGCCCGTGACCACCGCCGAGCAGTGGCCGCAGCGGCGGGCGGAGATCCTGGCGGATTTTGAAAATGAAGTTATCGGCCAGGTGCCCGCCCAAGTGCCTAACGTGAAATGGGAGGTCACGCAGACCGTGGAAACCCAAGTCGGTGGGCTGCCCGTAGTGGCGCGGCAAGTCATGGGGCATGTGGCTAATGCAGCCTATCCTGACATTTCTGTGGAACTCAAAATGGCGGTCGTGGTGCCCGTAGATGCACGTGGTCCGGTGCCAGTGTTAATGATGTTTGGCGGTGGAAATATGCCAAGTGAAGCCACGCCACGCTTCGGCCCACCATCGCCCATTCCGGCATCCACGGAGCAGTTAATCGCGGCGGGCTGGGGCTACGTTTTCCTCTCTACGACGAGCATCCAAGCAGATAACGGTGCAGGCCTAACATCCGGCATCATTGGCCTGACGAACCACGGGAAACGCCGCACGCCAGAGCAGTGGGGCAGCCTGCGGGCGTGGGCGTGGGGTGCGGGCCGGGCGTTGGACTATCTGGAAACGCTGCCCGCAGTAGATGCCAAACGGGTGGGGATCGAGGGCGTTTCTCGCTATGGGAAAGCGGCCTTGGTGACGATGGCGTGTGAGCCACGTTTTGCCGTCGTGCTCGTAGGTTCCTCTGGTGAGGGCGGAGCGAAGCCGCATCGACGCAATTTTGGCGAAGCGGTGGAGAACCTCACGGCAGTGGGCGAGTATCATTGGATGGCGGGAAATTTCCTGAAATATGGGGCCGCAGAATCCCGCTTCGGTAGCAAGACCGCGCAGGATTTGCCGGTGGATGCGCATGAGTTGATCGCCCTGTGCGCGCCCCGCCCTACGTTCATCAGTTACGGCATTCCAGAGAAAGGGGATGCCACTTGGCTCGACCAACAAGGCAGCTACATGGCCACCGTGGCCGCCGGGCCAGTATTTCGATTGCTAGGCGCGCAGGCCCTTGGAGAAAAGGAAGACTACCGCACAGCCAAGCTGCCGCCGGTGAACACCGATCGTCTGGACGGCCAACTGGCTTGGCGGCAGCACGATGGCGGGCATGAGGATCAGACGAATCTGAGTTCCTTCCTGGCCTGGGCGAATCGACTGCTGAAACATCAGCCCCCGCCGCGGGCGGCCACGGTGGCCGTGATGCGCGCGGATCGGGCCTCGCACCTAGCCCACATTAAGCTGCTAGAGCAGGCGACGCAGGCCAAGGACGGCAAGGAAAAGATCGACCTCTATTTCCTGGGGGACTCGATCACGCGTCGCTGGGCAGGCGATGACTATCCTGAATTCCAGGCGCATTGGAAGACGGTATTTGCTGGGCGGAATGCGGGGAATTTCGGCTGGGGCGGAGATCAAACGCAGCACATTTTATGGCGGCTGGAGCATGGTGAACTGGATGGAGTGAATCCCAAAGTAATCGTGCTCCTAGCTGGGACAAACAACCTAGGAGCAGGCCCCGTGGCTGATTCCCGCGTAACCGACATCATTGCCGGGGTCACGAAATTAGTGGAGACGTGTCGGCAAAAAGCCCCGGACGCCACCGTGATCCTAACGGCAATATTTCCCCGTAATGACCACCCAGATTTGTGGTCCGGGATCACCCGCATCAACGACGGCTTGGCCAAACTAGCCGACGGCAAAACGGTGCGTTGGCTGAACCTCAATGCGAAACTAGCCCATGCCGATGGCACCTTGCACAACGGCGTGACGGGGGATCAACTGCACCTGAGCCTCACTGGCTATCAACTGTGGGC
This sequence comes from Verrucomicrobiales bacterium, assembly GCA_043757865.1. Lineage (GTDB taxonomy): Bacteria > Verrucomicrobiota > Verrucomicrobiia > Verrucomicrobiales > V1-33 > JAGNEJ01. The sequence continues at coordinate 12,082 of JAYVOP010000263.1, forward strand.
AGCGGCCCTACAACCGCTGCTGGCAGAGCTGCTAGGGCCGCAGGCAGGGAAGGAGTAGGACTTACTTCCGATAATGCAGGAAACCGCGACATTCTTGGTGCGAGGCCGAGCAGCACGAGCACTCTGAGCACTGCGCTGGGCTCTGGCACTGGGAAGAGTTCGGTTATCAAGAATTTCCGAGGCCGAGCAATCTAATTTCCTGCTTTTTCTAAAATTCCGCCCGCTGGGCGGCTCCAGAAGCGAGCCGCGTCAGCCGCGCCATCCGTCATTCCCCTCACTCCGCGAATCAGCCCAGTCTCTCATAGACAACCCCCTCGGCGCGCCTATTACTGACGCACTTTATGAAAATCCACACCCTCCTCGCCACACTTTGCCTTACCTCGTCCACTCTGGCCTGGAAGCCCGCGCCAGGGCCGCTCCAGACGAAATGGACAGCTGACGTGAACCCCTCTGCTCCGCTCCCAGAGTATCCCCGCCCACAGTTGGTGCGGGCGAAATGGCAGAACCTCAATGGCCTGTGGAAATATAGCCTCACGGACAAGGCCGCCACCACTCCACCCACGACATTTAACGATGAGATTCTGGTGCCTTTTCCTTATGAATCATCGCTCTCTGGGGTGGGAAAGCCGTGTATCCCAGACCAGCGGCTGTGGTATCGGCAGACGTTTACGCTGCCTGTGGATTGGAAAGACCAAGACGTGCTATTGCATTTCGGAGCCGTCACTTGGCAATGCACTGTGAGCGTGAATGGCAAACCCGTGGGCCAGCACACGGGCGGCTACAATGCTTTTTCCTTCGATGTTACGGAGCACCTGAGGGCGGGGGAAAATGAGTTGATCGTCTCCGCATGGAATCCGGTGGCCAGTGATGTGCCGGATGCGCAGGTGCTAGGGAAACAACGCCAAAAACCCAGCGGTATCTTTTACACGGCCGCGACGGGCATCTGGCAAACGGTGTGGCTGGAACCAGTGCCCAAGGTGCATATTACGAGCATCAAGATCACGCCGGATGTGGATGCGAAATCCGTGCATTTATCTGCGCAGATCAGTGGCTCACCGACGGCTGTAGCGAGCGTGCAGATCTTCGATAATGAGCACGCGCTGGGCGAGCTAGCCTTGGTCCGAGGCGATGCCGAGACCACCATCCCGATGCCGGAACCGAAGCTGTGGACCCCAGAATTTCCGCATCTTTATACCTTGAAAATTCAACTTCGGAACAGTGAAAAGGACCGTGGCGGAGACACCGTGACCTCCTACTTTGCCATGCGCAAAATTTCCCTGGGCAAGGACGATAAGGGTCAACTAAAGATGATGCTCAACAACCAACCCGTCTTCCAACGCGGCGTGTTAGATCAGGGCTACTGGCCGGATGGCATCTACACGGCACCCACGGATGCTGCGTTGAAATATGATCTGGAGGTGACCAAGGAACTAGGCTTCAACATGAGCCGGAAGCACGCCAAGGTGGAGCCGGACCGGTGGTATTATTGGGCGGATAAATTGGGTGTGCTGGTGTGGCAAGACATGCCGCAGATGTTCGGTAAAAAGGGGGATCTGTCAGCGACGGCCAAGGCTCAATTTGAAAAGGAATGGCGGGAGGAAATGGCGCAGTTTCATAATCACCCATCAATCATTGTGTGGACGACATTTAACGAAGGCTGGGGCCAGCACGATACGGAGCGCGTGGTAGCGCTAACCAAGCAACTAGACCCCAGCCGTTTGGTGAACAATGCCAGCGGCTGGACGGATATGAACTGTGGGGACATCCACGATACCCACGCTTATCCCACGCCTAACTGCGAGCTACCCACTCCCACGCGGTCAAGCGTCTGTGGGGAGTTCGGCGGCCTGGGAATGAGGGTCGATGGCCACATGTGGAGCCAGAGTGGCTGGGGCTACCAGGGCGTTTATAGCCGCGCCTATCCGCTTACGAAAAAGTATCAACAACTGCTCGAAGTGGCCTGGAAATTGGCCGCTGAGAAGGGCATGAGCGGCTATGTTTACACCCAACTGACCGATGTGGAAGAAGAGAGTAATGGACTGCTGCCATATGATCGTTCGAGCATCAAACCAGACCTCGCCATCACCCGAGCGGCCAATCAAGGGAAATTCCTCCCACTGCCTCCAAACCCGCATCCTGACATCCTCCCCACTTCCGCAGAGGAGCCCCAGACGTGGCGTTACACCCTGGATCAGCCTGCGGAAAACTGGGCCGCACTAGCCTTCGATGCCAGTGCCTGGAAGACTGGGCCCGGCGTCTTTGGTAAGGACGTGCAGTCCATCGGAACGCCCTGGGAAACTCCAGATCTCTACATCCGCCGGGAGTTCACACTGCCGGACCCCGTGCCTGCTAACTTAGTGCTCAACGTGCTGCACGATGAAGATGTAGAAGTCTATCTCAACGGAGTTCTGGCCGGTAAATTGCCTGGCTTTAAAGGAAACTACGTGCCCCTAGTCATCAGCGCTGAAGCGCGGAAGAGCCTGCACCCCGGCCTGAACAGCCTAGCCGCGCATTGCCATCAGAGCATCGGCGGCCAAGGTTTGGACGTGGGAATCAGCACCGAGCCCTAGGCGGCTCCAGCCCGCGCGCTGAGTTGCCCGCAACCCGCATCCACATCCAGACCCCGTTTCTGCCGCACCGTGGTGGGCAGGCCTGCGGCTTGGAGGATGGCGGAGAACGCCTGCACCGTGCGGTCATCCGTCGTCTGCCCAGCGTAGCCATCGGTAAGATTCAGTGGGATCAGATTTACCTGCACCAGCATACCTTGCAGCAGCGCGGCTAGAGCGGTGGCCTGGGCCGCAGAATCATTTTTCCCAGCAATTAAGGTCCACGCGATCAGCACCTTTTCCCCCGTAGCGGCACTGTAATCCCGACACGCCGCTAGCAACTCCGCCAAGGGCCAGCGCTGATTGACCGGGATCAACGCGCTGCGTTCCTCATCCGTGGCCGCATGGAGGCTCACGGCTAGATGATACCGCTGGGCCTGCTGCGCCAGCGCGCGGATGCCGGGCACGTGGCCCACGGTGCTGATGCTGATCTTAGAGGGGGCCATGCCCAGCCCTAGCGGTGCGGTAATGATGTCCAGCGCCTGCATCACGGATGGGAAATTATGCAGGGGCTCACCCATGCCCATGAGGACCAGATTCCGCAGCTTTTCCCCAGTGAGCCTAGCCAGTTCCCGCTGCACATGGAGGACCTGCGCCACGATCTCTCCCGGCTGTAAATGACGCGTGAATCCCATCTGTCCGGTGGCGCAGAACACGCAGCCCATGGCGCAGCCCACCTGCGTGCTCAGACACGCGGTGAAACGTCCCGGATAGCCCATCAGCACCGTTTCCACGGCTTGGCCATCGGCTAGGCGCAGCAGATATTTCCTCGTCCAGCCATCCGTGCTGACCGTTTCCGTGACCACATGAGGAACCTCCAGGCGCAGCCGCCCCGCGCTCTGTTCCGCCACCACCCAGCGTTGCAGCGGCGGCAGGAAGTCTGCGCGGTCCGTGAGCTGCGTGGCGTAGTCCCGGTGCAGCGCCTGGAACAACGTCCTCCCATGGCTCGGCCGCACGCCAGACTCGATGAGAAGGCTTTCGAGATCCGGCAAGGTGAGATCGTAAAAGGAACGCGGGGACATGCCGGGCAGGGAAAGATAAGGAAAAATGGTCCTGGCGGGAATCGAACCTGCATCACCGGCTTCGGAGACCGATGCACTATCCATTGTGCTACAAGACCGTATCATTGATGGGGCCGGGAGATTGCCCACGCGTGCGAGCCACGCAAGGAGATAAATGCCGAATCTGGTCTGGCCGCTTAGCCACCTGTGGGGCTACTGCACGGACAGGCCCCCGGCTCCACGGGGCCTGCGCGTTCATTTAAGGCTTAGTGCTGCACGGCGGCAGCCGCAGCCTTGAGATCCGCGAGTTTCTTTTCAAAGGCGGCCACGGTGCTCTTGGTCACGACTTGCACGGGGATGGGAATCTCTTTGCTGGCAGGGATCGCCACGGCTTTGCCATCATAGATGTCTTTCAGGTATTTCATCGCTTGATAGCCAAATTCATAGGGCTGCTGGACCAGGGTGCCATCACAGTGACCGGCGGTGATCGCGGCCAAGGTGGAGGGATCTTCATCAAAGGCAAAGACGCGGATCTGGCCTAGTTTCCCCGTGCTCTTCAGCGCCTCTAGCACTTGAGGCGCGTTATAGGACCACAGGCCGATGAAGCCGGAGAGATCCGGATACTTCGTCACCGCGTTCTCCGCATTCCGCTTGGCCACCGTTTGATCCGCACCATCCGTGATGGTCTCTAGCACGGTGTATTTCCCTGCGGTCAGGGGCTGAGAGGCATCCCCATTCACGGCCTCCGCAGAGCCGCCCATTTCCAGGATTAGCCCTTCCCGACGCTGCTTGGCATTCAGCGCATCCAGCTTGCCCACCGTGATGATGAGCCGGCCGCCCTCCGGCAACTGGGCTTTGATAAATTTCCCCATTTCCCGTCCGGCATCCACGTTGTTCGTGCCGATGTAGAAACGCCGATTGCTCTTCGGGGCATCACTATCATGGCAGAGCAGGGGCATGGCGGCGGCCACTTTGTTCAGGGCATCCCCTTGGTTTTCGGGGTCGATGGGGCTGACGGCCACACCTTGGTAGTCACCTTTTTGGATGATGTTTTCCAGCACGCGATTCTGCTCAGAAGCATTGCCCTTGGCTGGGGAAAGGAAGTCTGCGGTAATGCCAAAGTCCGCCTCCGCCTTGATGAGTCCAGCCTGCGCGTAGGTCCAGAAGTCACTGCTATTATTAATCACGAAGGCAAACTTCGGACCCTTGGTGGCCTTAGCTCCAGGGGTGGCAGTGGGGTTGCAGGAGAGGAGGCCCACAAGGCTTAGAGTGCCCAGGACGATGGTATTGATGAGGAATTGGCGTTTCATGTGGGCGTGCTTATAAAGGAATCCCGCAGTGGCGCAAAGCTAAATTTTCCCTCTATCTGCGCGAGAGCATGGGCACCCACGCCACACTGGCTAGCAACACGATGAGCAGGATGCCCACCAGCCACCAGCCCCAGTGCAGCCCCGCCGGACGCCACCCGGTGCGCGGGAATTCCCGCTGCATAAACTCCTCATAAGAGAACTCCTCCTCCAATCCTAACGCGGCTCCCTCGTCCTCATCCCCATGCAGGCCCGTGCGGGCATCCGCCCCACAGTCTGGGCAGGCCAGGGCCTTGGCGGGCACGTCTGCCCCGCAGTTCTGGCAGGTGAAGAACGGCGGCTGGGGGGAATTCAGATAGCGGGGCATGGCGGTAGTTGCGGTTACCGTCCCCGGCCCTTTTTCCGGCGGATGCGTTGCAGCATGAAATTGGTCAGCAGCCCCTCCGCGCTCTCATCCAGGTAGGTGAAATGGTAGTCCACATCGAACTCCCGACAGCCGTGTTGCAGCGTTTTTAGATAGTCCTGCACCGCCTCCCGGTAGGCTTCCCGCAGCACCGTGGGATCCGTAATCAGGTCTC
>JAYVOP010000264.1:0-4626 GCA_043757865.1 Verrucomicrobiales bacterium
ACCGACCCCCAGCGGGTGCGGCAGTTAGTGGGTGAGGGCTGGATCCGCACTCAAGTAAACGCTTGCTCCGGCTAAAAAACAGTCCCGTATTTAACTGATGATGGTATAAATGGCAAAGCTACGTGTTGAAATGGGGCCCGAATCGCCATTGGATGGTTGGAATTGAGGGCACCAAGCTTCGGTGGAAAATAGAGCGGCTAGTGCAGCGTGAAGGGCTCCGCATCTTCAAACGCTATTTCCACGACTTTCCTTACTCTCCAGTCACAAACGTTTGGACTGACACTCGTGGGGAGATTGACATGAACTACGTCGTTCAGAGGGAAGAAACGGTTCTTTAAAGGTGCATACTTCAACCGGCAGCTCCGGCACTGCCTCCACCGTTATTCAGCCCTGCGGGCAGAACCACATTTTCGTGGGCCGTGTGGGCTAACTTGGTGGAGCTGCGCCAGCACCTGCCACCATGCAGGACAGATTAGCAAAATTCCACCTGCCGCGCTACACGTCGATGACGCGAGTGGGCTCGGTCTCGCTAGCGCCTAGGAAGCGGGGGCTGCGGTGGGCCCTGGGGAGATGGATGGTGACGGTGGTGCCGATTCCTTCTTCGCTGGCAATGGAGAGTTCTCCGCCGTGCTCGCGGACGATCCGCCGGACGATCAACATGCCTAGGCCAGTGCCATTTTTCTTGGTGGTGAAATAGGGCTCGAAGAGGTGGCCGACGATTTCTGGGGCCATGCCTTTGCCGTTGTCTGTGAAAATGATGCGCACTTCGTAGTCACTGAGTTCCGTGCGGATCAGAAGTTGGCCGCCCGTCCCCATGGCTTGGCAGGCGTTCTTGATGAGGTTATAAAAGGTCTGCTGGAGTTGGTTCGCATCCAGGCGCAGCAGGGGGATGTCCGTGCTGAGTTGAAGGCGGGTTTTTATGCGGCGGTCGTTGATTTCCGGGGCTAGGAAATTGACCGCACTTTCCACGACCTTGGTGAGGTCCGTGAGTTCGAAGCTGGGCTTGGTGGGACGGATGGCTCCGAGAAATTGGTCGATGATGACATGCAGCCGCTGCACTTCTCCGCGTGCGATTTCCACCTGTGGGTGGAGCTTTTCAAAGAGCTTGGGATCTGCCTTTTTGAGCTTCCGTTCCAGGAGTTGGAGGTGGATGTTGAGGGAATTCAGCGGGTTTCCCACTTCATGGGCCACGCCTGCGGCTAGCAAGGTTAGGGCGCTCATGCGCTCGCTTTCTAGCATCTCTGCGGTCTGCTTGCGGCTTTGGGTGATGTCCCGCAGCAGCAGCACGTAGCCGGGCGCGGGGGCGGTGGGATCATCACAGTCCTCGATGGGGGAAAGGTAGAAATTCAGATAGCGGTTTTCTGGATAGTAAATTTCCAGATCTCTACTAAAAGCCGTGCGTCGCCCTGCGGCCATGGCTTGCCAGTCCAGGCCGCGCACCACTTCGCCTAGCATCTTGCCCACGGCGGTTTCGGTCTCAGCCCCGAAGATGCGGCAGGCGGCTCGGTTAATAAAGGTGATGGTGCCGGCCTCGTCGCAGATGATGACGCCTTCTTCTAACGCCTCGAAGACGCGCTCAAAGAAGCCTTTCTCCCGCACCAGTCGCAGCAAATAGGCCTGCACGTCCCCAGGAGCCACACGGTCTAAGCGGGCGAGCAGTTTCTCTAGAAAGCCAGCGGTCATGGGCAACAAAAGTAGCCGCCGACTTTGGAGACTAGGGCGTGCAGTAGTGTGGCTATTCGGAAGTCTTCGAAGTCGGTGGCTACGCTAGGTTGACTGCTCATAAAATTTGCCCCCAGCGCTCGTTTTAGCGGCTGAGATCCTTTTGTTTTAAGGTTTTGAAGCCGTGGTTCTCCATGACGACGGCCCCCAGGTCGGTGTCTTCCAGGTGCAGCGCTAGCAAGGCATTGCCTTCTGGGCGGACGATGACGGGGTAGGCGAAGTGGATGTTCGTCTCCGCTTCCAGGAAGGCGCGGAAGCATTTGCTGAGGTCTTCCGGGCCGTGCTTGAGTTCCACAACGAGGAGATCGCACGTGCCGAACGGGATGCCGCGTTCCATAAATAAGGTTTCCACGCCCTCGGGATCGCTGACCAGGAGGCGGACAATGGTGACGTCCACAGAGTCGTGGATGCTGAGTGCTAGCACGTGGATCTGAGAGTCCTCTAACAACTTCACTACGCCCAAGAGCGCCCCTGCTCGGTTGATGAGGAAGACGGAAAATTGTTTGACATAATCAGAGTTCAGAGCGGATTCGATTTCCATAAAGTAGCTAGGGTTGCGGGGTGACGCGAGGCGGGTTGGGTTCGTCTTGGATGAGTTGGAGGATGAGTTCGTCGAGGAGGGCTTTGGTCGCTGGGAGGCGGTCTGGGGCCGCTATGGCTTGCCATAGTTTATGCAGATGAGCAAGGCGTTTGGCTAGCTGGTGGAGGAGGTGGCTGGAGTTTTCGGGAGTGGCTAGGGTTTCCACGCTGGCGGCGGTCTGGCCGAGGAGTTCTAGGCTGCCGATGGCCAACTGTTCCGCGCTCACCTGTTTGGAAATGACGATGTTGGTCGTAATCTGCCACGTGCGCAGCCAGCGGCCTACAGTCACTAACGTGGCCAAGTCTTGATCCCGGAGGACGATGAGGAGTTCCAGTTGGCGCTCGTGGACCTTATCCACGGCGTGGGTCACGTCTGGCCAGTTCTCGGCCTCCACGTGGGTGAGGACTTTCTGGCGGAAATTATCCATTTTGTCGATGATGCTGAGCATTTTTTCTAACGCTTGCTCATCTTGGATGAGGTTGCGGATCTGCTGGGAATCGCGTGCCATAGTCGCCAGAGCGAGGTCTGCGGAGACTGCGCCTAACGCGAGGGCGGCCTTGTCTCGCTCCGTCACGGTGCGTTCGATGTGGTCCCGGTATTGCTGTCGCCACAGTGGCTTGGTGGCGTGGGCTAAATTTTCAAAGAGGACACTGGGCGTGAGTGGCACGGCGCGAGCGGGCGTGGATTCCGCTTGGGTGGCCGCGAGCCAGAAGGTGGTGAGGAGGAGCAGACGCAGGAGAAATTTCATGGCTTAGAGATGGCTCCGGTTCAGCGCTCGGCGGTGGCCACGATGTCTATGATTTTGACTTGGCCCGGGGCCGCCTCGGGCTCGAATTGGAGGTAGAGATGCATCTTGGTGGGCCGGGGTTGCCCGGCTACGGCTTGCTGGAGCGTCTGCCCCGCGCGGGAGGATCGCTCCACGTAGCCCAGCAGGTTTGTGGTCCCAACCTGCTGCCGCACCTCGTAGGCCTGATACTTTTTGGCATCGGCATACCGTCCGCTAAAAGTCTCGCTAGGAGCGATGGACACGCGCATGGCCGTGGGCTCCGTCGGGCGCTCGCTCAGAAATCGATCCCAGCGCATGGCCCCTAGGCCGATAAAATTTTCCCAGTCTAGCCGATAGCCATGGGGTGTCTCCTGGAGCCGTGCGGTGATCTGATTCCGGGTGATTGCTTCTTCTAACTCGAAGGTGAACCAATACTGGCCGCCGTTTTCACGCGGCAGTCCATCTCCCAGGATGGACACTTTGGGGTCCGTACCTTTTTGATCCTCATAATAGCTGCGAAAAATTGGCGTAAGTCGTTCAGCATCAAGGATCCACGCCAGTTTTTCATTCCAAGTCTTAGCGCCCAGATAGGCCTGTAACGCAGCTTGGGCGGATTTCAGTTGCGCGGCCTGGGCCCACTGCGGGTCCACCACCAGGGCCTTTTCTTCGACGAGGTTCGTGCTGGATTTCACTAGCTTAATAGAGAGCATGGTGCCCACAAATGCCATCAGGACGAGGCCAAAGATGCGCAGGCCTTTGTTAAAGCTGTGCGGATCGATGAGTTCCTCAGATTCAAAGAGCGAGGATGCGCGCATGACCTCGTAGGTGCGATTCGGAGCCAGCTCCAGCGGGCGATCCCGCAAGTCCCTTTTAGGTAGGCCGCGCGCGGCCACCTCATCCGGGGCCACGGGGGGCGACTGGGGTTTCGGGGGCGGTCCGCCTGTTGGCCCGGGCTTGGTAAAGCGGCTAAATTTAGGGACCTGTCGCTGGGCCTTTTTTTCCAGTTTAAAATGATGCGGCTGGTTGGCCGTGCCGCCCCCGGCAGGCGGGGCGGGACGCTCAAAGACCTGATCGAGGTCTAAGTGAAAGTCTGCCTCGGGAGAGTTAGAGTTAGGGGATGGGGCCGGCATGAGGGGAGGGGGAAGGGAGCGGGGCGCGGGAGCATACCGCAGCGGGCTCAGGGATCAACGGGGTTTGCCGGAATTTGTGCCTCCAGTCGGGAACGAATTTGTTGCAGAATGGCTGGGCTCCGCTCTAGCTCTTCCGTCAGCACTTCTAACGCATGTAAAGTGGGATGGCTGATGTGGTGCTCCATGCCTTCCACGTCTGCATAAATGGTGGCTTCATCAATCCCGAAATGTTGTAAGAGCCGCGTCAGCAACGAGTGCCGTCGCTGAATGCCGCGCCCAATTCGCTCGCCCGCGGGCGTCAATACCGTGCCCCGATATTTCTCATAAATTACAAGCCCGTTGGCATCCAGCTTCTGGATCATGTTGGTCACGCTGGCCTGGGAAATACCCAGATTCGCAGCGATGTCCACCACGCGGGCATAGCCCTT
>JAYVOP010000265.1:0-17465 GCA_043757865.1 Verrucomicrobiales bacterium
ACGGTTGTCTTCGGCTAGGCCGCCCCAACTTCCGGGCCGCCCCGGAAGCAGTGGCTCCAGCACCGCCCAAACTCGATCAGAAAGGTCATGTCGATGGTACTCTGCTCTCATGCCTCCAGCTTTGACACGGCCTTACTTCCAAGTCAACTTAATCTTGTGACGACACAATCTAGTCAATGCTGGCATCAGCTTTAGAAAAACCAAGTGCGCGGAGAAGTTAGCCGACTTTGACCAAGCGGCCGATTTTCTGATTCCCAGCGAGTTCAATCCGAAGGTGGTCATTGAAGCCAAGATCACCGAAGACGACGGCACGGCCCGCGACAAAGTCACACGGGTCCACTATCTGGAGTCGATCAGCCGCTGTGGCGTGGCCGCTGATGCTCCAGCTAAATTTCAAGTGATCGCCTGCATCCCTGGCCGTGGCTTCCGCGTCCGCAAAGAAGCCATGCGCAAGCTGATCGAGGCTACTCGCGGTAAAGTCTTCACTCCCAAGACATTACATCATCTGGTGGAGTGTTCCGATCTATCCAGTTTCGCAACGCGAGTTACCTACTAGCAATCATTGGATCAACCCGCTACTCCACCTTCAGCACTGCCCGCATCAGCAGCCAGTGGCCGGGGAAGGTGCAGACGAGGGGGTATTCGCCTTTTTCTAACTTGGAAAGTTTGAGGATCAGCAACTCGTTAGGGTTGGCAAAGGGGGTGCCTCCGAGGACTTCGGTGATCTCCGGGATGAAGGATTTGTTCAGGCCGTCGGGCTTGGTGACCATTTCGGTGGCGGCGGCTCCGATCTTGTCGATGGACCCAGGTTTACCAGCCACTAGGTTGTGTTGCAGCACATCTGGATTGTAGAGCAGGATGGCGATGGGCTTGTCTCCTTTGACGTCGTAGGCGACTTTGTCGTATTTCATTTGGCCCGCCACGATCTGCACTTTGACGATGTTATGCGTCTTCTTCAGGTCGTTGATGTCTTCCTTCTTGGCGCTGGCTCCACCAGCGGCTAGGGCATCGGTGATGATCTTGCTGACCCTGCCTTTGCTGGTGGCTAGCAACGGAGCGAGGACCGTCTGCGCAGTGGGATTCCCCCGGATGAAGGCATTGGCCACTTGTAAAATTTGGCCATCGGACTGGGTGCCGCCGCCGACTTTGATGAGTTGCACATCATCCCACCAAGCGGAGCCGGTGGCCATGCCCCAGCCGCCGTAGAGCAGGTTGATGACCACGCTTTTCTGTGGGCCACTGGCAAAGGGAAGCTCGAAGTGGGTCCAGTCGGAGGTGGCTTTGAGCGGCTTGGTGGCGGGTTGTTTGCCATTGAGTTGGTGGAGTTCTAACATGGCACCTTTGCCACCCCCGGTGGTTTCCAGTTTGTCCGTCTTGATCCAGCCGCTGAGGATGTAACCAGAGTTTGCCTCCAGCGGCACCTCAGTGGACCAACTGAGATCCCCGCCTTCTTGGCTGGAAATGCGCAGGGAATTGTGCCCGCCATGGGATACGCTGGAGTCCACGGTAAACTCGCCTTTGCCGCCATGGGTGGTGGAATGCCAGTCTTTGGGGAGGGCTCCTTGGACGGCCTCGAAGTCGGCGTTCGGCAATAAATTTTTTGGTGCCACGGTGGAGGCTTTCACCTCGCTGGTGTCCGCCTTGAGCGCGGCAGCTAGGAATCCTTCGGCATGGCGCGCAGCGGCCACGGTCGTGGCAGTGGGCAGCCAGCGGTCTTTGATTTCCGTGCTTGTGGCGGCAAAGAGATCGGCACCCACGGCGGTGGTGGCGGGCATTTCACTGAGGGCCAGGAGGGCGTCCAGTTTGACGAGGGTGTCTTTGCTGGTGAGCAGATTGGAGGCTTGGAGCGCGGCTAGGCCAGCGGCATCCCGCGAGAGGAGTTTGAGGGCGCTGCGTTGCACGCCGGTGGCCGGATGGGCGAGGGCTTTGGTGACGGTGGCGAGGTCGGCTTCGCCTAAGCCTGCCAGCGTCCAGAGCGAGGCGTAGGCGGCCCCATTCGTGCCGATAGCATCCAGCTTGGGATCAGCCAGGAGGGTCTTGAGTTGGGGCACCACGTCTTTGTTTGCACGTTGCACTAGCAGGCGCTGCGCGTGTTTCCGCCAGAGTTGGTTATCGCTAGTGATGGCTTGGAGGAGGACGTCCGGGTGATGAACGCTGAGTTTATAAGTTTGGCTAGGCTTGCCGTCTTTGGCGGTTATTTTCCAGAGCCGGGCATGGTCCACGTCACGCAGATCGGAAACGAAGGCATTGCCTTTACCCGTAGTGGCTTTGAAGCCGCCACGATCCGCGCTGGGTGTGGGATTATGCTGGATGATGAAGCTGTAAAAATCACTGACATACACACTGCCGTCCGGCCCCACATTTGCATAGACGGGGGCGAACCATTCGTCATCGCTAGCTAGCAAGTTACCGCCATTGCCGATGCTAGCACTCGCCCCATCGAAGGTCAGCGTGCCTTGATAGAGCACGTGGCAGGTGGGCTCCGCAATAAAAGCGGTGGCATTCCAATACCGCTGCGGGAAACTGCGCGCGGTGTAAAAGTTATGACACGCCGCCGCTGTAAAGCCGCCGAACACATCCACTTGGCGGATGTATTCCCGCATGAAATTCACCTTCTTATTCGCATCCACGCCGGGCAGGATGCCTTGTTCCAGGCCGGGTACGCTGTCGTAGTAACGCCGGGGGATAGGGCAATACCAACTGGATTGGTTGTTAGCGGTGGAGCCGAAGATGTCGCCATTTTCCGTGAAACAGAAGCCCCAGGTGTTATTGCTGGTCTGGCCTAGATACTCCAGCTTAGAGCCATCTGGCAGGAAACGGTAAGCACCCATGGTAAACTTCACGCGTTTGCCAGCCACATCCCCATCGAACCCGCTATAGCCCACGCTGCCATAGACCCAGCCATCAAAGCCCATTTCCAAGCTAGAGCAGGTGGCGTGGGTGTCGTTGGTGCCCCAGCCGCTGAAGAGCACCTTGGATTCATCGGACTTTCCATCGCCATTGGTGTCTTTAAAAAATGTGGTGTTAGGCACGCTGGTGACGATGATGCCGCCATTATAAAACACCAAGCTCGTGGGGATGGAAATGCCCTCGGCAAAGACAGTAAACTTGTCCGCTTTGCCATCGCCATTGGTATCTTCCAAGATGCGGATGCGGTCCCGACCTTCGCCCTGGAGCTTGATCTCATTCGGGTAGTCACGGCTCTCGCACGTCCACATGCGGCCTTGTTCGTCGAACTTGAATTCAATCACATTCCACAGCCCGCCTTCGGCATCGGCTTCACTGGCAAAGAGGTTCAGATTCATGGCCGCAGGCTTGAAAATGTGGCTCTGCGCATCCGCTGGAGACAGCGGCTTTTGCAGCTTTGGAGCGGGACTGCGTTTCTCGTAGTTAGGCACTTCCGCGCCCTCGACATATTCCAATGGAGCCAATTTCAGTTTGGCAAAATCAGCAGCGGCAGCCTCCCCCACGGCCCATTTAATGCCCCGGAAAATGAGGTCTTGGAAGCCGATCTCGCCCCAGGTCCGTTGGTCGTGGCCGTAGGCGGTGTAGAAGACGCGGCCCTTGCCCTGGGTGCGCACCCAGGTCCACGGCTCGTCCTCGTTTTTGCTCGCATCCACGCGACGTTGCAGGATGATCTTGTCGGGGTTGTGCATCTCATGGACATACGTTTCATCCCAGGTTTTAAAGGGCTTGAAGCCCTTCATGATTTCGTGCTCAGGCATGACCACCGTGGTCTCGAAGTCCCCAGTATTGTGGCGTTTGAAACGTCCGCCCATCAGCTCTGTGCATTTCATGCTATTTAAAAAGCAGTAGGAAGCACAGTGAATGGGCACGAAGCCGTGGCCGCTTTCCACATAATCAAAGAGGGCCTTCTCTTGCTCCGGAGTGATCTTATCCAAGTTGGCATAAAGTGCGAGGGCATCAAAGTGGGCGAGCGTCTGCGCGTTCAGAGCATAGTTAGGATCATCCGTGAATTCGAGGTCAATCCCACGTGGCCCCAGGGCTTGGAAGAGCTGGGCAAAGCGTTCCTCGGTGATGTGGCCGCTGTGCATCCCGACCTTGTGGCCGAGCATCAGGACATTGAGTCGACGGCCTTCAGCGGCGGTGGCCCAGGAGCCTAGAGCAGTGAGCAAGAGCAGGAAAGCCGCAACGCAGCGCAGGGAGGGAATAAGGTTTTTCATAGGTGGCCGGGAGCATGGCGAGCCCGCCCAATGAGCGCAAATATGTCTTTGCGCTAATTTCTGGCGAGATTGCGCAGGGGCTCGGGAGCTTATTTCCAACTACGAATCACATAGACCACATACAGCCCTAACAGCAGGGCCAGCCAATACCACATCCGCCGCTCATAGGTCGCAGCCTGCTTGGGGCTCTCCGTGGCCGCCTGCTGCTGAAGGAGTTCCTCTTCATTGCTAGTGATCTCAGGAAAGGCGTGGATCATGGACCAGGCCTCGCCTTGGATGCAGATCTCCGTAGAGGAACTGAGCTTCCCTAACGCATACAACTCACGAATCTGTGAGAGCCAGAGCGGGCCTTGCAGGTTGCCATTAGCATCGACATAGAGATAGCGTTGAGTCACAGGAAGCGGAGCGGTTACAGGGTGGAAGAGTGGCCTAGAGTAGCGGTAAAGTTTGGTTGCTCAAGATTTTTTCCGGGATGATTCGCTGCGGCTTAGATCTCCTCCCGTTCTTCCTGTAGAGGGGTTCACTAGGCCTTTACTGGCGATGCCTTAGGCGGCGGGCAGCACGATAATGAACTCCGTGCGGAAGCTGGGGCTGCTCTCCACGCGGATGTTGCCGCCGTGGGCTTCCACGGCCCGGGTCACGATGCTGAGGCCCAGGCCCGTGCCTTTGACGGCTTGCTGAGAGTGGTCCGTGGCCACGCGATAGAAGCGTTTAAAGATAAAGGGCAAGTGCTCATGCGGGATGCCTTTGCCGTTATCCCGCACGCGGATCTCCACCTGCGAGCCCGTGCGTGCAAAGCTCACAGCGATGACGAGGCCCACCATCCCCACGTTTTCCTTGAGCGAGTTTTCGATTAAGTTCGTGAAAATTTGCTCCCAGTAAAAGGAGTCACCAGCCAGCTCATCGGCGGCAGGAATCTCTAGCACTACGCGCGCTTGGCGGGCCTCGATCATGCCGCGCAGCCGCGTCACTACCTCCTGCACACACTCCCGGCAATGGAAGCGCTTGGCCAGTAACTGCGCGCGATGTGCGGCGGTGTCCATGGCCTCGTAACGGGAAATATTCAGCATGTCCTCTACCAGCCGCTCTAGGCGCTCCCCGTGGTTTTTCATCACCGTTAGGGAGTGCTGCACTACGGTAGGGTCCGTGATGTCGCCCTCCACGAGATTTTCCAGATAACCGTTAATGATGGCCAGCGGGGTGCGCAGTTCATGGGAGGCATTGGCGACGAAATCCCGGCGGATCTGCTCCGTTTCCTGGCGGCGGGATTCGTCCCGCACGACGAGCCGAACCAGCCTCCCTGGCTGATCCGGGAGATTTACCACGGCTGCATTGAAGACGAAGTAGTGTTCCTCGGCACGGCCTCTGGGGAGCACCGTGATGGTGAATTCATCCTCCACCGCTGCACCTACGGGTAAAGTTAGGCTGCGCTCTAGCAACAGTGGCACGCGGGGGTCTGGCAGTAGTTGGCTGAGCCTGCGCCCCTGCAATCCAGAGCCCGTGGCAAATAGATCGGACGCGCCTTCATTGGCATACAGAATCTCTCCCTCAGGAGTGAGGAGCAGACAGGCATCCCCCAGCCCAGCGTAGAGCGTATCCAGCAGATCAAAGCTATGCAGGGAGTCTAATTGCACTGCTGGCACTGGCACCACGCGCCCACGCCAACACCGCCACACCAGCAGCGCGCTCACGATTAGCAACGCCACGGTGCGCGCATCACAGAGTTCTTGCAGCCAGCCATTCATGAGCCTTACCAAGGGAAAGAATGCCGCTGGGGCAAGGAGAAAGTAGCCGCTAGAGCCGGGCGGTTAGGGCCTACTTTAACTTGAACTCCGTCTGCATGAACTGGAGAAAAGTGGCGGTGTCCTTAGCCGCGCCGTTCATCACGCGGGAGTCGTGGAGCAGCAGCTTAGGCATGACCGCATCCGTGGCTACCAGCAGGCGATATTCTTCAAAGGTCTCCGTCAGCCGCGCTGTGATCCACGGATCCGTCATCGCGCTAGCCAATGTCTCCGCACCGCCACAGGCCTTCTCCGCGCGCGCCTTCACTGCGGCCAGATCCACGGGAATGGGCAGGTGCATCAGGTCCGCATGGAAGGCGGGAAAGACCGTGGGAGCTTGCTTCCAGACCGCTAGGGCGTAGGTGGCTAGCTCACAAGCATCCGGGTGGTCTAGCACCTTGGGGCCGCAATAGCGATTGCAGGCACGATTCAGCGGACACGGCAACAGCGTGATACAGAAGGCCCCTGGGAAACGCTGTAACAGCGCCTCAAAATCTCCCGACATGTCCCGGCAAGAGCCACAGGTATAGTCGAAATACTCCACCAGGTGATGCGGGGCCTCCAGAGTTCCCAGCCGTGGCAGCTCAGCAATGGGATAATTTAACGCGCCATCAAAAAATTGCAGGCTGCCGGGACGGGCGATGGGATGGGCCGCCTGGGCCACCACGGGCAGCGGTTGATCCACGATCACATGCGTGTCTGGATGGGTGCCGAAGAGTTGGCCCACAATGAGGATCAATAACGCGGGCAGTGCCACCGAGAAAGCGCTGGCAAAGAGACCGCGCGTTTCTTCATGCCGCAGCCGCCACGCCCGCTGCAACAGCGGAATGGCAAAAATGATGCCCAGCCCATGAGCCGCCGCACAGTAGGGACAGAACGTGCGCTCCACAATCCCTAACAGCCCCACAAACCACACTCCACAGCCGATCGCCAGCAACGCGGCCGCCAGCAACAAGCGGTCCGCCTGCATGCTAAACCAATTTTGCACGAGCTCAAAACTCAACAGCAGCACCCCCAGATAAAACCCACAGGCCAAGAAACTCACCGGAATCCCTAACCACTGGGACCAGCGCCCGCCCAGCACCTGCGTACAGCCATAGGCTTGGCCACAGCCAGCTAGGGAGGTAATCACCCCCGTGGTCTTTTGCCACGCTAACCACCCGCACAGAGCCGCCGCCACGAAAGCACACACCCGCACCAGCCAACGATTAAAGGGGCGGGAAAGTAACGTGGCGGAAAAATCATCTGGAAGGGTCAACACGCGAACCGTTCTGGTGTGCCCGCGCTTTGTCAACGCATGGAATGGTGCGCCTAGAGTAGTTCCGCCCGCTGGGCGGAACTTGCTAGTGGCCACGAGCGTTTGTTTTGCGCCCAACGGGCGGCTCTCTCCTAGCTTATTTAGCCCCGGCGGGCTTGGGGTTCGGGGTGCCAGGCATGGCTTTGCCGAGTTGGAGGTCGTCTGGCTTCAGGCCTTTGCGGGAGGCTCCTGCGCTGTAGAAGCTGGGCTTGTATTCATCAACGTAAGTCACATCGGCAGCGGCGGGCACGGGCAGGCCTTGGCCCCAGTAAACGCCATTTACGATCAGCCGCCGCAGGCTCTCGTTTTCCAGGTCGGTGGCATCCCCCATGGTGGTGGTGAGCACTTTGTTGGTCTTGCCGTTATCGTTCTTATTTTCCCGCGTCCAGACGACGGGCATCATGGGATCGTTAATCCCCACGGCTCCTTTTTGATAGTCTGCAGGAGGGGAATCCGGCGTGAGGCCAGCGAGGGATTGCCCGCGCACCAGGATCTTGGCATCCGCTGGCGGGTGGGCTTCATAGACATCCGTGAGGCCGAAAATGGCCGTCACTCCATGCAATAGTTCGTCCGTGGCATTGGCTGGTTCAATGATGCCCTTGGTGGCTTCCGCCTTGTGTTTTCCCCAATGGCTAACCCATTTTTCCCCGAGCACGGTTTTGCCGAAGTCGCCATGGAAGGGCTTCTGCGCAGCGCCCATGAGCGCATGGGTGGCGGTGCGCAGGCCGATGATGGGCACGCCGCGCTGCACGGCATCCACGAAGTGCTGGAGGTCCGCGCCTGCCCACTCGCGGAAGCGGGTGAGGATCACGATGCCATCCGCAGTGTCTAGCTCGGCGGAGGCGCTGAGGGAGGCGTGATTATTCGGGTCGATGAGGCCACTGCCATCTGCGGCTAGGGAAAAGAGCACGGTGCATTTAAAGCCATGCCGCTGACTGAGGATCTTGGCTAGCATGGGCAGGCCTTCCTCACTGCGATACTCTTCATCTCCGGCTATGAGGACGATGTGTTTCCCTTTCCCTGGCCCGTCCTTAGGGGCATAGGTCACGTGATCGTCGGCCTGGGCCGCAGTGGTGAAAAGTGCTAGGAGGGTGAGTAGCATGGGGAATTTCATATGTAGGAGTTGTGGTTTAGGTGGTTAGGAAAATGGGAATTAGAAAATGGGCAATGAATTAGGTGGCGCGCGGCATGACCATCGCTGCAAGACGTGGATCCACCATGCGGAACTGATATTTCCCGTCGTAGCGGCCATGGTTCAGATCCCGGCAGCAAGTGTAGCAGGCAGTGAAACGGCTGAATTTCCTAACGCGATGCACAATCATGCCGCAACTGGGGCATTCGTAGGTGTATTTACGGACCATGGTGCGGCGTTCAAAGGGCAGATCGTGGTAGGCGGGCTCGTCTGCGATCCCCAGCTCGGAGCACGCTTGGCGCCACTCTGGGCCGTGGGTTTGCATGCGGCTAGCACGGCGGCCCGCGCGCGCATGGGCGATGACGTGGGCCACCTCGTGGCGCAGGGTGCGCTGCACTTGATGCTCTCCGATCTGGTGCAGGCGGGGGTTGAGTTCGATACGGGTGCGATACACACAGGCGGTGCCCGCAGTCGTTTGCAGGCGGCCATTCCACACCACTTGCAGCCGCTGGGCAGCAGGGCCGCAGCCAGCCTCGGCTAGCCATTGGCGTGCGGCTTGGGTCAGCACGGGATCAATGCCCGCAGCACTGGGAGATTTCACGGGAGCCAGGAACTCTTTAATAGCTGAGACGCGGGTGGTCTGGCTCAGCGGCGGGAGGGCGCTCTGTTTCGTGGACTTCATGCGACTTTGCTGGAAACGAGGCCCTTGCGCTTGGTGTCGATGTGGTGGTTCTCCCCCTTCAGGCCCACGACGGAGTGCGGCGGCACGCTCTCCATGATGAACACATTCGCCCCGATGGTGCTGCCCGCTCCGATGGTGGTGTCTCCGCCGAGAATGGTGGCATTCGCATAAATGGTCACGCCGTCCTCCACGTTAGGGTGCCGCTTCACCCCTTTGACGGGATTTCCCTGGGCGTCCTTGGTAAAGCTCTTGGCCCCTAACGTGACTCCATGATACAACTTCACATGAGCCCCGATGACACACGTTTCCCCGATGACCACACCCGTGCCGTGGTCGATAAAAAAGGACTCGCCTAACACCGCCCCAGGATGGATGTCGATCCCCGTGCGGCGGTGCGCCCATTCCGTCATCATGCGCGGGATCAGCGGCACCTGCGCGCGGTAGAGTTCGTGGGCCAGACGTTGAATGCCGATGGCCTCAATGCAGGGATAGGAAAGGATGATTTCCTCCGTGCTGCGGGCCGCCGGATCCCCTTCGTAGGCGGCCACCACGTCCAGATGCAGTTTCCGCCGCACCTCTGGCAGGCTACGTAGAAAGGCGCACACACAGCCGTGCGCCTCCTGGCCTTGCCGTGCTTCTGGGCACTGCGCAAAGAGCGTGAGGCTGCGCCCGACTTCGATTTTTAGTCGCAGTGCTAACTGCTCTACTTTCCCACCGATCACTTGCCCTAACGAGCCCGCATTCAGGCATTCCTCGTCCATAAAGCCAGGAAAAACGAGGCTCAGCAGCTCCTCGCAGAGGTGCTCTACGACGGCTTTGGACGGCAGATTTTTGCCCTCAATATGATTAATGCCCCCCACCTGTAAGTAGGAGGTAAGAAGTTGGTCGGTGATGTGTTGATGATCGCAATCCATGGCCATAAAAGCGGGCTCGGGGGCACTACTATGCGAAGCCCTCACCAGAAGGAAAAGGGAAAAATGGGCCATCGGTGGGCAAAGTGGAAAATTTATTCCCTCAACGTGGCGGTAGCTTGCAGTTGACGCACTAACGCCTGGATTCCCGCCGCTCCCCGCACGCCCTGGAAGACCACTTCCTCCGCCTCCCGGGCACCACTCGCAAAGGCGATGCGGCCAATGCCGCAGAGCCCCGCCAGCCCATCGTGCCGCACATTGATGGTGCGGATGTCCGTGAGGCGCATTTCCCACGAGTCCGGCTGGAACCAGCCATGGCGGGCCTCCACACGTTGTTCCGTGATGAGAAATTGCCATCGGCTCGCCCGCGCTAGCACCACTCCTAACGCCCCCGCGGCCAGCATCAGCCCGCCCGGCAAGACCCAGGCCGCCGAGCGCTGCCAGACGGTGGCTAACCACACTGCCACCACCGCCAGCAACCACGGCCCCAGCGCAGCTAACACGCTGGGTCGCCCGCTCCAATGCACGGCATTTCCCAGGCGTGGGGGCATAGGCGAGTCCGGCGGAGAGATCACCTCGAACCATTCCCCCAGGCTGCGTTCCTGACCGCTGGGCTCCTGCACGCAGCGTTCCTCAGGCGACATTTCCCCAGCGGCTAAAAGGTCCAGCAGTTCTGCTTCTTGATAGGGGCCTTCCTGGCCCGTGGGGGTGAGTAAATAGTATTCCATAGCCATGGGCGGCATAACCTGCGCAGGCGGCAACGGCAAGCGTGGGAAGCTAAATCTTTTACTTGCCCCTGGCCCGGAGCGCAGGTAGTAGCGCGGCCAATTCTTATCCAATCTAAACTCCACCAATCACAATCCCCATGGGTCAACAGCTCCGCAAAATCGCCAAACGCAAACGTCTTCAACTCCGTGGTAAACGGAAGAAAGAAGCTATCAAGCTAGCCAAGGCGGCCCCCAAAGCCGGCAAACCTGACAAGGCCAAAAAGAAGGCCGCGCCCGCCGCTAAGAAGCCTGTGGCCAAGAAAGAAGCCGCTGCCGAGTAAGGCTGCGCCCGTTCATTTTCTTCCAGCCCCCACACGCTCAGCGTGCTGGGGGCTTTTTTGTTTGGGGCGATGCAGCTAGGAAATCGAGCCGCCGTTGCGGCCACGGCAGGGGCTTAATGTGATAGCCCAAGGCCACGCCCCATCGGCGCTAACTTAAGAAAAAATAATCCGACTGCGGCTCACGCTCTGGATCTGCGCGCCCTCACCTTCTCCAATTAAGTTAGCGCTGATGGCGAAACTCCAAGCAGCGGACTCACTTCTGGGCTACGGCTCGGCTAGTTTGGCCTCGAAGATGGTCAGCGCTTCCCGGATGAAAGGATCATCCCGGAAGGCTTCTTCCACGGCATGCGGGGGCTCCAGTTCGGCCTTGGGGGCCGGGCGGGCGGGGGCTTGAGGTGCGGACGGGGCCACGGGTGCGGACGGGGCCACGGGTGCGGGCTCTGGTTCTGGCTCAGGTGGGGCGATGTAAATGGGCGTTAGGATCGTCTCGCTGACGATGGCCACGAACTCGAACCGCTTGCCGGAGAGATTTTCTAGCAGTTTCTCAATAGCTTTGCGCGTCGTCGGGCGTTGCACGCTTTCACAAGCCATGGCATCAGCCGGACCAAAGGCGATGGTAAATTTAGAGCCCTTGATGGACTGGAATACGCCCGCTGCGGCCCACGAGGCCACGAGCGGCATCTGATCGTGAAATTCTTGCAGTGCCTCGCTCCAAAGCCGCACGCCATCGTTAGGATCTATCAGGGCTTTGCTCGGTGCGGTAAGGGCAACAGGGGCGGCAGGTGCTACCGCTACCGCCGCCGGGGCGATGCTCTCTGCCTGCATCACGGGGGCCGCCGGATGAGCCACCGGAGCGGCGGTGGCGGGGAAAGATGCATTCCCTAACGATCCATGGAGCGCCAGGATTACGTCATTTAAAGTCACCTCACTCAACGTCTGCGCGGCTTTCACGATGCCAATTTCAAAGCATAATCGCTTGTTAGGTGCCCAGCGGATGCTGGCCTCTACCTCAGCAAATTGATCCAGCAAATTCATCAGTTTATCATTGCCCACGAGCTTGCTTTGCTCGGCCATGAGGGCGGTCATTTCGGGCGGTAGTTCCTTCATGGCCACGGCGGGGTCCACTTGATAGACGAGCACATTACGGAAATGGAAAATGAGATCCGTCAGCAGCTTGGCGAGGTCTTTCCCCGCTTCCGCTTGCTCATGCAAAGCGGTGAGGGCCGCAGCGGTGTGATTCCGCAGAATTTTGTCCGAGAGATTGGCCACGGTTTCATGGCTGGTGACGCCGAAGATATGCATCACATCCGCTTCCCGGACCTCCACACCACAGAAGGCCACCAGTTGGTCTAGCATGGATTGCGCATCCCGCATCCCACCATCCGCCACGCGGGCGATGGCATGGGCCGCCAGCCGATCCAGCGTCACCTTCTCTAACTTAGCGATGTGCAGCAAGTGATCCGCAATGATGAGGGAGGGAATGCGACGGAGATCGAACCGCTGGCAGCGGCTTAAAATGGTGGGCAGAATCTTATGCGCCTCCGTCGTGGCAAAGATAAATTTCACGTGCGGAGGCGGCTCTTCCAGCGTCTTCAGCAGCGCATTGAACGCGCCAGTGGTCAGCATGTGAACCTCGTCAATGTAGATGATGGTGAACTGCCCCACCGCTGGCGCAAAGCCGATCTTTTCCCGCAGATCCCGCACGTAATCCACGCCATTGTTGCTGGCACCGTCGATCTCTAGCACGTCCAGGCTGCGCCCTTCAGCAATCTCTCGGCACACGGATTCCTCAGGATCGAAGTCCACTTTAGGGCCGTTCGTGCAATTCAGCGCCTTGGCAAAAATGCGCGCAGTAGAGGTTTTCCCGGTGCCCCGGGGCCCTACAAAAAGATACGCCTGCGCCAGCCGATCTTGGCTGATGGCGTTCTCTAACGTGCGGACGACGTGCTCCTGACCTAGCACATCAGCGAAGGTCTTGGGGCGATATTTTCTAGCAAATACAGTGTAACTCACGCGCGCATCATGGAGCACCTAGTGGGACGATCAAGGGTTTCTTAATTCCTAAATTTTCAAGTGCCGGGACTCACCCAAAAGACCAGGAAACGGGATGGAAAACTGATGGCATCCTCTCTGCGCTATTACCTTTAAAATTTCCGTCTCCGTAAAAATCCATTGACCGTCGTGAGCAAATTTCATTTAACACTCGTGAAGCGTAATTTCCTCTCCTGCCCACAATCCCTCTGTGGGCATCGAATCTATTAGTCCTACTCCCGATCCTTCTTATGAAAACCTCCCCACGTCTCGCGTTGGTGCCTAGCTTGTGTAGCTTGGCGTTATTGATGACCTCTTCTGCGCAAGCGAAGTTACTTGGTTACTGGAATTTCGATGGCCCGCCCACCGTCGTGCAGGGCACGGATAATTCCCTGCTGCGCGCGGCGGATACAAAGGCCAGGCTCTCGGATCTCTCGGGCAATAACTACCATGGGAATGACCGCAACATCGCCATTATCGGCTCGCGGGTGCTCTTTAATAACAACGATGTGCCGCGCGCTCCGTTTCTGGTGCCTCCGGGAAACACTAACTACTGCTTAGATCTGGCCTCGGGCAATGTCGCTGGAAATAACAAGTATGTGGTGATGGAAGGAGCCACAGGCGTGCAGGCAGGCAGCAGCGCGGTGACCTCCGCAGGGGATGCCTTTAATCTGGGGAATACGGCAGCGGCTTCCGCGCCTAGCACGATTGGGAAATTGACGGTCGGCTTCTGGTTCAAGGGTCTGTCTCCCAATGCTTATGGTGACTATGTGGCCAAGGGCGGGGAGACGTATGGCACGCTGGGCCTGCAAGGTTGGTCTGTGCGGAAGTTCAATGCCAGCAGCCGCCTCTGTTTCACGTTGCGCAATACGCTCTTTGGAGATTCCGATCCGGCCATGGATTATATGGCCCGCAGCGGCGGCACCCTGGTGGCACCGCTCTTTAACAACGTGGCCATTTCGGATACTAATGGGCAGGTCTATTCAGACAATATCGCCAATGGCATCTGGCAGCACGCGGTCATGGTTTATGATGGCACGTGGATTCACCATTATGTGAATGGCTTGCACGTGCGGTCCGCCGCCATCACGACCACAAATACTTACACGGGCACGACTGCACTGCTAAGCTTCGGGCAAAATATGATTGCCGATTCTAACACGGTGTTTGCCACCGCGCGCTATGGTCAATGTCGATTGGATGAAATCTGTATTTTCGATGAAGCGCTGACGCCCATGCAGGTGGAAGATCTGGCCCGGGGCTCGGACCCACGGCAGCCGCTGCGAAATTCCATTCGGCCCTTCGACTTCGCTTGGCCTGCGGGCTCGCCTGCTCGGCAAGGGCTACAAAGTATCTATCCAGTGAATCAAGGCTCCGCAGCAGCTATTGATAACAACACCGCCACGGACTACCTGAATCTCTCGGGGCGTTACAGCGGCTTGATCGTGGTGCCCACGCTGGTGACTAATGTGCAGAGTTTCACCATCACGACTTCCAATAGCCTGCCGGGCCGGGATCCTACCAGCTATGAAATCTTTGGCACCAACGGAGCGCTTACCAGCGTGGATAACAGCGGTGGCCGCGCAGGTGGCACAGAAGCCTGGACGCTCCTGGCCAGCGGGGCGATGTCCTTGCCCGCCGCCCGCGCGACCTCTGGCACGCCAATCGGCTTCACGAATGCCACGGCTTATACGAACTACAAGATAGTCTTCCCCACGCTGGCCAGCGAGATGCAGATGCAGATTGCGGAGATCAAATTTTTTACTGCCAATGACGGCTCGGGCACCGCCTTGGCGATCACTTCCTCCCGAGCGATTGCAGAAATCAGCCAGCCTACGGGTCACAGCGCCTGCCCGGGCCAAGAAGGTCCGAAGAATGTGCTGGATGGTGTGGTCGGCACGAAATGCCTAAACTTTGCGGGTCCTAGCTCGGGCTTTATTTTCACGCCTGCCGCCGCTAGCATTGTGAAGACCTTGAAGCTAACCACGGCCAACGATACGCCTGCCCGTGACCCCAGTTCCTATGCGCTGTATGGCACGAATGATGCGATTGCCAGCTTGAATCACAGTGGTGGAACGGGAGAGAATTGGACGTTGATCCAAGGTGGACGACTCTATTTAACCGTGGCCCGGATTACCGTCAATCCAGTGATTGGGATCACGAACAGCACTAGCTACACCTCGTATAAATTAGTCTTCCCAACGAGCGGTGGGGACCTCCTCTTCCAGATTGCCGATGTTTACCTCTATGCTTCCACGGATGGCACGGGGAGCAATTTACTGGCTCCTGGCCAACCCATCCGGGCGGTTAATGATTACTACATGGCTCCAAACTCTGCGGGCTCTTGGATGTCTGGCTATACGGGCGGACCCATTCTGCCACAAGGCGGGCCGGGCACTGTCGGGATTTTTGAAATGCGCGCCAATGGTAACTTGAAGCGCCCAGAAGGCCAGCCCACGGGCACCAATGCCACCGTCTATGCGAACGAAAGCCCGCCGCTGTATGCGCGCTTTGGCTCCGCCAATCAGTTCCAAGGCCTCTTCGGCGTGACGGCTAACTATCCTTATGGGCGGCTAGTCACCAGTGATCCGAATGCGATCCTGGACTATGGGGATGATAACTCCAGCACTGCCACAGGCTACAATGGACGGCAAAATGAAATTCTCACCAGCGTCGTAGGCACCGCGCATGACCAGCTTTTCCAAATGACCCAAGGCTGCTTCCACGTGAATGCTCCGGGCCGTTACACCTTCACCATGCGCTCAGATGATGGCTCACAGTTAGCCATTGCAGGAGGCACTTGGGTGAATCGTTATGCGGATAATGGTTCGGGTAGTTATGTGGGGGAGTTGCTGCAGAATGGCTATCCCACGGGGGATACCGGAGACATCGGCGTGTTTGAATTCCCCGCAGCGGGCGACTATAATTTCCGCCACCTGTGGAATGAACAAGCCGGTGGAGCCTGGGATGAAGTGCTCTACGCCCCAGGCGAACTTTCCGCCTACAACCCCACAGACTTCCGCAATATCGGCAACTCTGCGGGCGGCATCACGCTGGTGGATCACAAGCCCATTATGGCCATCACGGCTAACACGCTTTTTGTAAATGGAGGTGTGCCTAGCAGCTTTAACCTCACGTGGGATGCCTCCTACGCCACCACCGTCACCCTGTCTGGCGGGATCTACGGAGCGGGCACTAACGTCACTTCCAAGACCATCAATGGCTACGGCAGCGCGGCCTCGGTGGCATCCCCCGGTGTCACCACCACCTACACCGTCACGGGCGTGCGCAATGGCGGCACCCCCGTGAGTAAATCGGTCACGGTCTATATCGATTCCCCTCCCATCGTCCTCAGCGTCACCTCTCCCCGCTCCATGCTCCCTGCGGGTGCTCCATTGACGCTGCGCTGGGCAGTGGCAGGCGGTGTCACCTTCTCTCTCACGGACAGTGTCACCGGCACGCCAATCAATGTGACCGCCAACACCGCGCCTGGGGCCACCCAGAATGGCAGCATCACCTTTACCGCTCCGGCCACTAGCCGTACTTATTCCATCACCGCCACCAACACCTACGGCACTTCCGCAGCAGGGACGATCTTTGTGGAAATCGGCGTGGCTCCGATCCTTACGCTGACGCTGGATCGCGCGACTTTACTAAAAGGTTCCAATGCCAATCTCACCTGGACCGCCTCCGCAGATGCCCAAAGCCCGACGATCACCCCGCGTTTAACTAATGCTAGCCTCAGCCCGCTCGTAGCGCTCAATGGCACCTCCCCGGTCTCTCCAGAGTTGACCACCACCTACACCTTCACCGCCTTCAATACCTTCGGCACTAGCAGTGTCAGCGCCACCGTCACCATGCCAGAGCGCATCGGCGTGGATGCAGCGGGCTGGACTGTGGAAATGAACTATTGGAACCGCTTCGGTTATACCGATCCCGTTTATGGCAGCCGCACCACTGTGGCCTACGGATTCTATCAGATGGATGAAATGTTGGCGATTACGGACGCTGCATTAGGCGCTCGCGGACCACTGGCGGGCACCTTTACCGATCCGTTAGGCAAGACGGTCGCGGGCCCCGCTACGCCGCCGAGCGCACAGCCTGGCACTGGGGAAAAAATCCTCATGCGCTACCGTCAAGCCAACGTGGCTAACCCTAATTACAACGACGTCGCAGGCTCCGTTGGTTTCATTGGTGGAGACATCATCCCCCCGCCCGCGCTCGGCAGCGTGACCTACGATCAATACACCATGACCGCCCGTGCGAATCTCGTAGTCAACGTCCCCGGCACCTATCCACTCGGCATCGCTAACGATGACGGTGGCCGTCTGCGCATCGATTTCAACAAGGACGGTGATTTCACGGATGCAGGAGAACTTGTGATTCTCAATGAGAGCCC
>JAYVOP010000266.1:0-4575 GCA_043757865.1 Verrucomicrobiales bacterium
CGAAGCCTCCTTCCACCGCCTCCCACCCTTCATCGCTAACGAGAAAAACGAAGGTCGGGTGCGCTGGCATTGGCGCTTCGATGAGCCCACCAAATACCAGACCATGATGAAGAACTACTATCGGCTAGCGACCGAAGTGGATACCACCTGCGGACGCGTGTTAGACGAACTGGCCGCGCAAGGTGCCTTAGACCATACGCTCGTCATTTTTACCGGAGACAATGGCTACTACCACGGAGAGCACGGCCTCGCAGATAAATGGTATCCGCATCAGGAAAGCATCCGCGTGCCCCTGATCGTCCAAGACCCTCGGATGCCCGCCGCCGCGCGTGGGCAGACCAATGCCGAGTTCACCCTCAACGTCGATCTGGCCCCCACCATCCTAGCCGTCGCCCACCTTCCCGCCCCCGTCACCATGCAGGGACAGGATCTAGCCCCACTCTACCTAGCCAAAGCGCCCCCCCCGTGGCGCACAGAGTTTTTCTACGAGCACGCCACCATTCAAAATGTAAATTTCATCCCCGCCTCCCAAGCCCTCGTCCGCCATGATTGGAAATATTTCTACTGGCCAGACTTTCAAACCGAGCAGCTTTTCCACCTCACCGATGACCCGCACGAGGAATCCGACCTCTGCCACGATCCCTCCTCCCAAGCCCAACTCCAAGCCATGCGCGCCCGCTTTGCGGAACTCAAAGCGGCCGCGCGTTGAGGGATGCTCCACCGTATCCCGGGCCGTAGCCGCCGACTTTGGAGGCCAGCGCGGCTTCGACTTCACTCTGGGCCGCCCTCATCCTCGCTGCGGCCCAAGCAGCAGGGGCCAAGGTCTTGCTCTCGGAAGATTTAAACCACGCCCAGCATTACGGCTCCATTCCAGTCCGCATCCATTCCTCCAATGACCACGCCTTACGTTGCAGCTGTGCAGCGCGATGACTAAATGGTTGCCCACCGTCGAATGCACCCTACCCTGGGCACATGACTTACACAGTGATCTATAAACAAGACGGCCCCTGGTGGATCGGGTGGGTGGAAGAGGTTCCGGGCGTGAATGCCCAGGAAGCTAGCAAGCCTGCGTTGCTCGCCTCACTGAAGGTGATCCTGCTGGAGGCTCTGGAGTTTAATCGTCAGGAAGCGCGCCAAGCCGCCGAGAGCAATTACACGGAAGAAGCCTTGGTGCTGGCATGAAACGTCGCGAGTTTCTTCGTCATCTCAATAACCAAGGCTGCCAGTTGATCCGGGAGGGAGGCAACCATTCTTGGTGGGGGCACCCAAAGTTTAATCGTCGCTCCGCAGTGCCCCGCCACAGCGAAATTCCCGATATCTTGGCCCGCAAAATTTGTCGGGATCTCGGAATTGCCGATCCCTAGGGAGGCCTTTGGGGAAAAAATTGCCTCAGTACCGTCCCGCTACGACCTCCCGCAGCGCTCGCCCAGGAGCCGGAATTATCCCCCCAACTCCTTTTGACAAGCCCGGAATGCCTCCTATCATAGCCGCCCTTCCGCCCTGGCGGAAATTTCTACTAACACACCTTGCCCGCAACTCGTCACTCTGGCCACTGCGGAAACAAGGGTTCACCTTCATCATCACCACTCCCTAAAAAATACTATGGCTAAACCCACCCCCATTACCGCTCACACCCGCAAACGCAGTGGCACCGGTGCCCTCAAACGTCTGCGTAAAGAAGGCCTCATTCCTGCCGTCGTTTACGGTAAGAGCCACGCTTCCACCATGATCCGCCTGGACCGTAAGGCCGTGCTCGCCATTCTGCATCATGCCGTGAGCGAGCAGATCCTCGTGAATTTGGAGATTGAGGACACTAAGGAAAATCAGCTAGCGCTGATCCAAGAAGTGACCCACAACCCGCTCACCGGAGCCATCCTCCACATGGACTTCCATGCGGTGAAAGAAAATGAGCCGATGCACGCTCACGTGAAGATCGAACTCGTGGGCGATGCCGTCGGCGTGAAGTCTGGCGGCCTCCTGGAGTTCCTCACCCAGTCCCTCACCATCACCTGCTTACCCCTGGATCTGCCGGATACCATTAAGTTGGATGTCAGCAACCTCGGCCTAGCCCAAGCCCTCCACATCAGTGATCTGCAATTGCCCTCTGGCGTAAAGACAGATGCGGACGGCCACATCGTCGTCGCCCTCATTGCTGAACTGAAAGGCAACGTGACTGCAGAGTTAGCCGCCGCTGCGGCTCCTGCTCCGGCTGCTAAGAAAGGTGCCGCCAAGAAAGCGGCCGCCGCTCCTGCCGCCGCCCCCGCCGCTAAGAAAGCCGCTAAGAAATAAGCTGCGTTCCGCGCTCATCCTCAAACGCAAGCCAGCCGCAGTCACCTGCGGCTGGCTTGTTTTTGATCTGTTATGCAAGTCTTACTTAGCCGCCATCGGCTTGATCTTGATGTTGCGGAAGCTCACTTGGCCGTGGTCCCCTTGCAGCGCTAGGTAGCCCTTATCGAACTTCGTAAACATCGGCATCGAGCCAAACTTGCTTTCCGCCACGCGCTTCTTGAAGTCCTCACTGCCCAGTTGGTATTCAAAGTATTTCACGCCGTTGATCTCGTGGACACACTTCTCTTTAGTGACCAGTAGGCGGACGTGATTCCATTGCCCCACGGGCTTCGTGGCGTCTCGCGGTTTGCCCGTGGCGGGATCGTTCTCAGGCTTGTAAAGCGCGTAGAGCCAGCCACAGCGCTGGGCATCAGCCGCTTTCACGTTATCCTCTAACTGGAATTCTGGCCCAGTAGCCCAGACGGCCCCACCGTCTTCCGTGGCGTGGAAAATGATGCCGCTATTGCCGCCCTCGGAGATGTTATAGTCCAGTTGCAGATCGAACCAATCATACTGCTCCTTAGTGCAGAGATCGCTGGCGTTATGCGGGTCCACACAGGCCAGGGTGCCGTCTTTCACTTGCCAGCCGGGCTTGATGGTGGTGGCTTTGAAATTGTGCCAGCCCTCAATGTCCTTGCCATTGAAGAGTAACTGCCAGCCCTCCGCCTTCTCTGCATCCGTCAGGGTGTTCGGCACGGACTCCGTGATAACCGGGCTAGAGGCGCTGAAACTAGCCTTCCAGGCGGCACCCAGCTCTTGCACCGTTTTCCCAGTGATCGTTTGCCAGAGGCTCTCCTCATATTTTCCGTCGCGTGCAGCGGTATTGAGTTCGGCTACTAACTGCGGCTTCTGGGCACTGACCCAGTTGATAAAATTAGCGGAGACGCGGTAGCTGGCATCATAGTTCACGCGGCTCGCCTGCTGCGCATTCATCTCTGCGCCATGGCTGGCGGGCTCATAGAGGAACCACCGGATGTAGTCCGGGATGCCCTCCGTGATCCACCCAGGCACTTTATTCCCCCGGCCATATTTCTGCACCACATGCACTAGCTCATGGATGGTGCAGCCCTTGGCCTCGCCTTGGAGATTTTTCCGATACCATTCCGTATTGCAGCTCACCCGATTCCCCTGCGTCCAGGCGGGGATACCGTTCATGCCATCACGGAAAATGACGCTCACTTGATCCGCCGCCGTGAAGCCCTCGCTGGCCAGCAGCTTCACGATCTTCGGATACCATGCCGCTAGGACGGGAGCCAGTTCTTGCTCCGCCCATTGGGCTAGGTCTGGGGCCGCACTGGCGTCCACGGTGATGTCCGCCTTGCCAGCGGCATCTTTAATGGTCAGAGCAGGAACGGAAGAAATAGCCAAGCCGAAGCTAGCCACAGTAGTTAGGAGAAAGGGAGTCTTCATCATCCGCCCAGTCGTAGCGGGTTCCCTACCCAGAGCAACTCCCCGTTCTGCGCTAACGCGGAACCGTGGCTCCGATGCCCAACAATTTCCTGTTAGAGTAAATCTCCTCTTGCTGGAATGCCCCCGCCGCGCTCTTTACCCGCCCTATGGCCAAATATTTAGAAATGCCCAAGTTGAGTGACACCATGGCAGAAGGAACCCTTCTGCGGTGGGTGAAGAAAGAAGGTGACACCGTCGCTGCGGGCGATGTCGTGGCCGAGATTCAGACGGATAAATCCATGATGGAAATGCCCGTCTTTAGTGATGGCATCCTCTTTAAATTGTATGTCAAAGAAGGCGATGCCGTCCCGTTAGGAGGAGCCATGGCCCTGCTGCTGGAAGAAGGCGAAGCCCCCCCTGCGGACCTCTCCCCGCCCACGCTTAAAGCCGTCCCCACCAAGGCCGCAGCTGCCGCTAGCACTGGCAAAGGAGCGCCCGCCCGCCCGGCCCGCCCAGGACTAGCCGTCGATCCTAACGCCCGCGTGAAAGCCTCCCCGCTGGCCAAGAAAATCGCCCTGGAGCGCGGCGTGGACATGCGCGCCCTCGTGGGCACCGGCCCCGGTGGCCGCATCGTGCGGGCTGACGTGGAAAATGCCCCCGTGGGCGGTGGCCGCGCTTCCGCTGCGCCTGTGATCCGCCCCGTCATTGGCCCTAACGACAAGAAGGTGCCGCTGACTCCCATGCGCGCAATCATTGCCGAGCGCCTGTTAGCATCGAAAACGCAGATTCCGCATTTCTACCTCAACATCGAGGTGGATGCCGCTCCGTTGCTCGCCTTGCGCGGCCAAGTGAATGCCG
>JAYVOP010000267.1:0-17306 GCA_043757865.1 Verrucomicrobiales bacterium
ATCATGAAAGTGCTGACCGCGCTGAGCACCATTTTCCTGCCCCTCAGTTTCCTAGCGGGCGTCTATGGGATGAACTTTGATAACATGCCAGAGCTGCACCACCCGCACGGCTACGCCATCGCCTGGGCCGTGTTCGTGGGCGTGGCTTTGCTGATGCTGGTGTATTTTAAAAGGAAACGGTGGCTGTGAGCGAGGCCCCACCGCGGCCTCGCTGCTCCGCCAAAATCAAACAGCCCTGGCAGCAGCCTTGCTTTTATTTCGAGTTCATGCCACGGTTCCGGCCTTACTTGTGAATCTCCCTAAACGCACCACCTATGGATCCCATTCTAACACCCCTCCCCGCCGCCCCTACCAGCCCACCGCCCGTGGATTGGGATCACGTCAAAGCCACCGGAGAGCAGGCGATCCAAGAGGCCAAGGCTAAGTGGGAAGCGCTAGTCAAAGACGGCCTGGAATACGTAAAGGCCAACCCTGGCAAATCCGTGTTAGGCGCGCTGGGTGCGGGCTTTGTGTTGGGCAGCCTTTTCCGAGACTAACGTCTATGTCCGAATCCCCTCCCCTACCCCCAGCGGACGCCCCCGGCAAGCCTGCGGTGAGCTTGGATGACCTCCAAGCCAAGGCGCTCGATCTGCTCAAGAATCCCGTGGTCCTCGCAGGCGGGGCTCTCGTCGTCGGCCTCCTCCTAGCCAGATTCACGGCGGGCCAGAAGCTGCGTCAAACCGCACTGCGGGGCATGGCGGAATTATTTAAAACCACGGCCTTCAACACCCTCTTTAAAGACGCCGCCGCCGCGCCCCCGCCCGCTCCACCCACACCGCCGCCGCCAGCCCCAGAGGCTCCTTGGATGGCCGCTGGCAAGCAACTTCTGGATGCCGTGGCCCCAAATTTAGCGGAACAATTAAAGAAAAAGCTTGCAGACATTTTGCCCAATCAGCATAACTGAAAATATTATGCTGGAGCGTCGTCGCGGACGCTGAGTGATGCCTCACGGAGCCTAGCTCCGGGCGCAGTTGCCCATCCCATCTGGCGTGATGACACCCATTCACTATCAACTCCATTTGAACCCCCGAAGCACCCTATGAGTGAGGCTCCCACCGATGCCGCCGAGACCGTCCAGGTCCTAAGCCACGTCAATGATTACCTGCGGCTTGGCCAGGAATATGACTGTTCTGATATTCATCTTGCCACTGGCTCCTTACCCGCGTGGCGGCGCTTTGGCCATCTGGAATCCATTTGGCCGAATGCCACGCGCTTGAAGCCAGAGGAAACGGAGCGCCTCGTGCGTGGTTTCCTAACGCCTACGCAAATGGAGCGCATGGATCGGCAAGGGGACGTGGACTTCGCCTATGCCACGGACTTTGGGCGCTTCCGGGCCTCGGTCATCCGCCAACGTCTGGGCTATGACATGGCTTTCCGCATCATCAGCACCCACCTGCGCTCCATGGATGAGCTAAAGCTCAGTGAGCACATCCGCCCGCTAATTCGCTACACCAATGGGCTCGTGCTCGTCACTGGCTCCGTGGGCTCCGGGAAATCCACCACCCTAGCCGCGTTAGTAAATGAAATTAACCGCGAGCGCCATGACCACATCATCACGCTGGAAGACCCGATCGAATACCTCATCGAGAGCGATGGCTGCCACGTGAATCAACGGGAACTGCACAGCCACACGGAGAGCTTTGCCTCTGCGCTGCGAGCCTCCCTGCGGGAAGACCCAGACATTATTATGGTCGGGGAAATGCGGGATTTGGAAACGATCTCACTGGCGATCACAGCCTCCGAAACCGGGCACTTAGTGCTGGGCACATTGCACACGGGATCGGCTGCGCGGACGCTGGATCGGGTGTTGGATGTCTTTCCCACAGACCAGCGGGAGCAGATCCGCATGATGGTGAGCGAGTCCCTGCGGGGCATCCTTTCCCAACAATTAGTCCCCCGCGCAGATGGCCAAGGCCGCGTGATGGCCATGGAAGTGCTCGTCAACACTCCCGCCGTGGGGGCGTGCATCCGGGATGGGAAAACATTCATGCTCAGTGGCATCATGCAGACCGGAAAACAAGTGGGCATGATCACCCTGGATGATGCGCTGAAGAGCCTTTATATTTCCGGGCTGGTTACGGCGGAGGAAGTCATTTCCCGCGCCATTGATGCGGACATGATGAAGGCCGACATCAAAGCCCTGACTAAGGCCGCTAAATAAGCGCCTCTGTCTCTAACTTAACTTTATACCTACTTTTCGACATGGCTCATATTGACGCATATTTTAAAATTCTCGTAGAGAGCAAAGGCTCTGACTTACACCTCAGCGAGGGCCAACCGCCCAAAGTGCGCATCCACGGGGAGGTCAAATCCTTGGATGATGACATCCTCACCCACGACAAGATCGCCTACATGCTCAAGGAAATAGCCGAGCCCAAGGCCTGGGAGAAATACATGGCCAAGGGAGACCTCGATTTTGCCTATGAAATGGACGAGTTCAGCCGCTTTCGGTGTAATTTCTTCAAGCAGCAGAACGGCCTAGGCGCAGTCTTCCGGCTCATCCCTACGAAGATCGCCACCATTGAAGAACTCAACGTCCCAGCGGCCATCAAAAAGTTCGCCCACATGCGCAGCGGACTCGTGTTAGTAACGGGACCGACGGGCTCTGGCAAGTCCACCACACTAGCCGCTATCATCGACTACATTAACACCAATCAATCACGCCACATCGTGACTGTGGAAGAGCCCATCGAATTCGTGCATCAGAATAAGATGAGCATCATCACTCAGCGGGAAGTGCCGCTGCAAACGCCCTCTTTCTCAGACGGCCTGCGGGCGGCCTTGCGGGAGGATGCGGACATCGTGCTGGTGGGGGAAATGCGAGACTTGGAAACGATCTCGCTGGCGCTAACCGCAGCGGAAACGGGACTGTTAGTGTTTGGCACCTTGCATACCAACAATGCCCGCAAAACCGTGGACCGGATCATCGACGTCTTCCCCGCAGATCAACAAAGCCAAGTCCGCACCATGCTCTCCGCCTCCCTGCGCGGCGTGGTGGCTCAACTCCTGATGAAGAAGGCGGACGGCAAAGGCCGCGTGGCCGTCAATGAGATCCTCTTCTCCACCCCCGCGGTGGCCGCCATCATCCGGGAAGGTGCCACCCAGAAACTCTACGACGTCATCACCGCTGGTGGCGCGTTAGGGATGCAGTTCATGGACCAAGCCATCTGGGATAAACTCAAGGCAGGTGATGTGGCCCCCATGGAGGCTTACATGAAGGCCATCGACAAAAAGCGCTTCAAGAGCTTTCTGCCCAAGGAAGTGCTCGACGAGCTAGGCGGCTAACGAGGAATGCCCCATGGCCAATTACATTGATGAATTAATCACCAACGCCTGCGCCCATGGGGCCTCGGATCTTTTCCTCGCAGAATCTGCGGTGCCCCGTCTCAAGGTCGGAGGCTACACGCACCTCTGTGGGGAACGCAGCCTAACCCGCGCAGAGGTGGCGGAATTTTGGCAACGGTGCCTCGTCGATCCTAACACGGATCTAGATCGCGACGTGGCCTACGTGTCCCCAGCGGGAAATCGTTTTCGCGTGAACTGCCACCGCCACACCGGACGGCTCGGCTGCGTGATGCGGCTCATCAAAACCGCGATCCCAGATTTGGAGTCGTTAGGCGCACCCACGGATGTGCTCCACACTTGGCTGGAGCGCAGCAATGGTTTGCTGCTAGTCACGGGCCCCACAGGCGCGGGGAAATCCACCACCCTAGCCGCTTGCCTAGACTATCTGAACCACCACAAGAACTACCACATCGTCTGCATCGAAGACCCCATGGAGTATGAGTTCACGAGCCAGCAAAGCTATTTCACTCAACGAGAAATCGGGCGGGATACGTTGAACTTTTCCACCGCCCTGCGCAGTGCGCTACGGCAGGCCCCAGACGTGATTTTTCTAGGGGAAATCCGCGATGCAGAGACGGCCCTCATCGCCTTGCAGGCTGCGGAGACGGGGCATCTCGTCTTCGGCACGCTGCACAGCGCCACCGTCACGGACTCGTTAGAACGGTTCATCCATTTAATGCCGGATGACCAACGCCACGGGGCGCAGACGCTGCTTTCCTATCAACTCATCGGCGTGCTTTCCCAGCAGCTATTACCCGGCACGGAGGCGGGGCAGTCCGTGCTGGTGTGCGAGCACTTGAACGTGACCGCTGCCGCGCGCGATTGGATCCGGGAAATGCAACTCCCAGAGATCCGCGAATTCATGCGGCGGAAGGACGCGGGGAATCGCAGCTTTATCGATGCCGTGGCGGAGGCCTACACCGCTGGCCGCATTAGCTATGAAACCGCGCTGGCCCACAGCGGAAATACCTATGAACTGACCCGGATTCTACGGGGCATCTCCTGACCAGCCGCTATTGCTATGTATAAATTTCAAGACATCACAGATTACCTCGCCCAAACTCGGGAGCGCGGCGGCTCGGACCTTCATCTCTGCGTGGATGCTCCGCCCGCGGCCCGCATCAATGGCGAACTCACGCCGCTGGAAACGGTGGATCTGGACGCGGCTAGCTGCCGGGAAATGGTGCTAGCCGTGCTCACGGAAACGCAACGCTCCCGGCTGGAGCAGGACTGGGAGCTGGACTTCGGGGTGAACGTGGCCAACGTGGGACGCTTCCGGGGCAATGCTCACTTCTGCCGGGGAAATCTGGAGGCTACCTTCCGCTATATTCCTCGGGAGATCCCGGACCTCGCTACGTTAGGCCACAGTGCCACCGTGGATAAATTTTGCCGGGAGCGCCAAGGCCTAATCCTCGTGGCGGGCATGACTGGGCAAGGAAAGACCACCACCCTAGCCGCTATGACCCGCCGCATCAGTGAGGAGCGGTCCTGCGTCATCGTCACCATCGAAGACCCTATCGAATACCTCTTCGACCACCGCTACGGCTTGGTGAAACAACGCCAAGTGGGCCAAGACACCGCCTCCTTTGCAACCGCCATCCGCAGCGCCTTACGCCAAGATCCTGATGTGCTAGTGGTCAGTGAAATGCGAGACCTCGAGACCATGGCCGCCGCGCTCACCGCTGCTTCCACTGGGCATTTAGTCATTGCCTCCCTGCACACCATTGATGCCCCCAAAGCCTTCGACCGTATCATCGACTCCTTTCCCCCCGCGCAGCAATCCCAAGTGACCACGCAGATCGCTAACAGCCTCGTGGGGGTCATCACCCAGCGGCTGCTGCCCCGCCTAGATAAGCCCGGGCGGGTGATGGCCACGGACATCCTCGTTTCTAATCCCGGCATCCGTGCAGTCCTCCGGGACCGCCGCACCGAGCAGATCCCCGGCCTCATGCAGATCGGTGGGAACCTCGGCATGCATACCATGGATGATAGCCTGGGCCACCTCCTAGCCAATGGCCACATCTCCCTAGACGAAGCTCTACTGAATTGCCGGGACCGTGATTTCATCTTCGCCAAACTCGACCCGCAGTCCAAGAAGCGGTCGTAATTTATCTGGAATCTGGCGTTTGGATCATTGCCGCCGCAGGCAGTCCTCCGTGGTAGGCTGAGGACGCCATCTTTCAGTGGACGAAGGAGAGTATGGCGGACGGATGATGGCAATTTCTCAACTCCTAAAAATCCGGCTCTTCACGTCGCTGATGGCGGCCACAGCCCGCCACTCCATGAGGACCAACCTCACCTGACAAGGTAGAGATCGCATTCCTCTTCTGCGCTACCGCGTGACTCCATCCCAAACCAAAGCGGCGGACGAATGAATCGTCCGCCGCTTTGGCTGAAGTTTGTTAAGCTCGGGGGCTTAGTTGGAAGCTGCCACTGCGGCTAGATCCACGTTGACCCGCCGACCTTCGCGGTCGAAGCGCACGCGGCCATCAATGATGGAGAAGATGGTGTGATCCCGGCCAATATCCACGCCCACGCCGGGCACCCATTTGGTGCCACGTTGGCGGATGATGATGTTACCAGCGATGACGGCTTGGCCGCCGAATTTTTTTACGCCGAGTCGTTTGCTGCGGCTATCGCGTCCATTTTTGACGCTACCTTGTCCTTTTTTATGGGCCATAAGATGAGTGAGTTAGGGTGTGAGAGGGTAAAGGGAGTGAAGGCTTAAACCGTGATCGCTTCGATCTTCACACGGGTCAGTTGGCGGCGGCTGCCCACAGTGCGGTGGTAGCCTTTGCGACGCTTGTATTTAAAAGCGATGACTTTCTTCCGACGATGTTGCGACACCACGGTGCCAGAGACTTTAGCGCCTTCCAGCACCGGATCGCCAATGCGGACATCGGCATCTTTGGAGTAAAAGAGCACTTCGCCAAAGGTCGCGGTGGCACCCTCAGCGACGTCGATTTTTTCAACGTCTAAGGTGTCGCCAACGGCTACTTTATATTGCTTGCCGCCTGTTTTAATAATTGCGTATGCCATAACAGAAAGAGGGTATGAGGGGGTGGAACGGAGGGAGTCAGGAAGAATCAGAATGAAGGGTGCGCCCGTTCAGTAGCGCAGAGGTTGAAGTAAAAATCAGCCTGATCCGAAGGGCGGGGAGACTTCCACACCTCCGCAATCCTGGCAAGTAAATTTTCACCATTCTAAAAATTCGCGCAAATCGGGTGCGCAGGGCTAAGTCAAGATCTGTGGATTGGACCAGTGTTACGAGCTGGGTGGAATTCCATTTTCCCCAGTGGCAAAGCGGCGGGGGCTGGATATGCTGCGCGCCACGCAGCCTGCAGGCTCCTTCCCCACCCTTGCTATGATCCCGAAAAACCAACAAAAAACCGAACTCCTCGTCGGCATCTTCGTCCTCTTTGGACTGGTGCTGCTGGGTGGGTTGATCCTGAAATTTGGTGATTTTCGTTATGCCTTTCGGGATAAATATAGCCTGAGCCTGGACTTCAAGGACGCGGGGAATCTCACTGCCAGCACGCCCGTGCGGCGGGGCGGCGTGGAGATCGGCCGGGTGTTGAAGAATCCCACGCTGAGCAAGGACATCAGTGGCGTGCGCGTGCCGTTAGTGATCTATCAGGAATTCCACATTGCTCAGGGCTCGGTGTTCTCCCTCAAGACGGACGGTATCATTGGAGATACGTTTATTGAGGTCACGCCGCCCGCCATCGCCTCGGGGGAAATGATCCCGGCGGGGGCGCAGATTCGGGGCCTGGAGAATACGGACATCGGCACCACGGCCAAGGGCGTGGCGGATAAATCTGTGCAAGTGCTAGAGGACATCCAGGGCTCGCTGGCGGACTTGAAAGGCGCGATCAACAAAATTTCCACCGGCGTGTTAGGAGATGATAATTTACTCAACTTCAGTGAGAGTATGAAGAACCTGAACACCACGCTGACAAAGCTAGACGCAGAAGTGCTGAGCCCGGCTAATACCACTGCGCTCAAGGATTCCCTGGGCTCCCTGCAACACAGCGCAGCCAAGCTAGATCAAGACCTGGACGCGCTGGGCACCACTGTCACCAGCGCGAATGATATGATCCGGCAGAAGCTCTCACCTAGCCTCGACGAGATCGGCAAGGCCGCCGTAACCATCCGCAAGGCCGCCGAGGGTTTGGGAGTGGTGGCCACGGACATGCATGCGGCTCCGGGGCTCATCACCGCGCTGCTGCGAGATCAGAAGATGCGGGATGATTTCACCAGCCTCATTAGTAACCTGCGTCGCCACGGGATCTTCTGGTATAAAGATGATGCGGAGAAAGAAGCCTTCAAAGGCGCAGTCCCGAAACGCAACTAGCCCCCTGCGGCCACCCCATTTCCCCCCACCTTTTCCTCATGCCTACTACTTCGGTTATTAAACTCGTCCGCATCGCCTTCATGGTGGTCAGCCTCTTGCTCGGCGTCAGCCTCGCGCTCAGCAGTGCCAAGGCGGATGCCAGCCCGAATATCCTAGGCGGCGTGCTGGGCGGATTATGCTTCGGCGGGTTGCTGGTGGTGGTGGACATCCTGCTCAAGAGCTTCACCATCCGCAGCTTTTCCTCCGGCACTTTCGGGCTGATGATCGGAGTGCTCTGCGCGTGGCTCATCACCCAGATCACGCAGATCCCTGGCTTGCCGACCATGGATGGCCAGGAGGATCTGAAACGCACGCTCACCACCATGATCTACGCTGCGCTGGGCTATATCGGCATCGTGCTAGCGTTACGGAGTAACCGCCAAGAATTCTCGCTCATCATTCCTTATGTGCGCTTCCGGAATGAAGGCGTGATGCGCCAGCCGCTGGTAATTGATACGAACATCATTATCGATGGCCGCCTGCCCGCCGTGTGTCAGA
Organism: Verrucomicrobiales bacterium; assembly: GCA_043757865.1. GTDB lineage: Bacteria > Verrucomicrobiota > Verrucomicrobiia > Verrucomicrobiales > V1-33 > JAGNEJ01. The sequence continues at coordinate 8,276 of JAYVOP010000267.1, forward strand.
CGGGCTTCCTGGATGGCACGTTGATCGTGCCGCGTTTCGTGTTAGATGAATTACATCTCCTCGCAGATGCCGGAGACACGCTTAAACGCGAGCGAGGCCGCCGTGGGCTGGACATCCTGGAAACCTTGAAACAAATGCCCAGCCTGGAAATCAACGTCCACGATGACTACCAGACACAGGAAAAAACCGTGGATACAAAGCTCATCCAACTCGCCAAACTTCTAGACGCCCGCGTCTTGACCAATGATGCCAACCTCGGCCGCGTGGCCCAACTCCAAGGCGTCACGATCTTGAATCTCAATCAACTCGCCCAATCCATGCGCCCCATTTTAGCCATGGGAGATGAAGTCGAACTCACGTTAGTGAAAGAAGGGAAGGACGACCATCAAGCCGTGGGCTACACGCCAGATGGCGTCATGATCGTGGTGAATCACGCGCGAGATCGCATCGGCTCCACCACGCCAGTGATTGTTAGCAGTGCGCTGCAAACATCGGCGGGACGCCTCATCTTTGCCGAACTCAAGACCGCCCGCACTGGCCCACCCACCACTCCCAGGCGCGCATGAACCGCCGTCACTGGCATTTTCACACGCGCCAGCCCGGCTTCATCGCGCGTTCCGTGCTGCTGGTGCTCCTCATGGGTCTAGCCGTAGCGTGGATGGTCGGGCAGCATCCGCAGTATCCCCGGTTGGCCGCCGAGGGGCTTACTTTACCAGACGACCTTGATGACGAGGATGACGAGGATGTGGAAAGTGACGAGTCCAGCGCCCCGCTCCCTAGCAACCTCCAAACCGAACTCCTAGCCGCACTCACGCCGAAGCTCAGCGAGGATTCGCTGATCCTCTGGCTGCGCGGATTGCGCACCCATTTCCACCACCTCGGCTGGCAGGAAATCTTGCCAGATAACCCCGTGCCCGATTTGCCGGATGACCTGTGGCTGCACGCCGTGCGGAAACTTTCTCCTGCGGAAATTTACGCCCTGGCCAGCAAAACCATCGCCCAAGGGAACTTCCTGGAGCCCCGCAAAACCTTATTCCAGCAGGCGACAGACGCCCTCTGGCTCACGAACGACCCCCAAGCCACCGCCCTCACCCAACTGCAAACTTCCCTGGCCCCGCGCGCCCAGGAGTTGCTAGGCGACTACTTTACCTCCGTGCGCGATTTCTCCGCTGCGGAAGATGCTTATGCCCGGGAGGGTGCGCAGCCTACCGGGGCCGCCGCACGCCCGCTGGCGTTAGGATTATGCATCAGCCAGAAATATACCGATCGCCTCCGCGCGCTGCGCAGCCTCCCAGGCTATGCGGAGGCCATCTCCAAGCTCCCCACCAGTGAGCGCAGTCAAGCCGCCCTGCTGTTAGGGGATTACCCTTGGCTGCTCGTGCTGACGGCGGAAGACCTCTGGCAAGAGATGCTAGAATCCCCCGCCGAGGTTTGCCTCACGCTCGTCTGTGGGCTCATCTGGTGGCTCCTCCTCCACCAGTTAGGCGGCATGGCCATGCGCGGCAGTTACCTCAGCATCATCGCAGTGGCGCTCGGTTGCCTCAGTCCGATCATCACGCTCTACATTCTCGCACTGCAAGAACAACTGCTAGGCTTGCAACAGAACGGGCAGGTGCTCAATGATCTGATCTACTTTATGTCCGGCGTGGGCCTGCGAGAAGAACTCTCCAAGTTAGCCCTCTTCGCCCTGCTCATTCCCTGGCTGCGCAGACGCGCGGATGCAGAGATCCTGGTGGTGGCAGGCTGCGTGGGGCTGGGTTTCGCCATTGAGGAAAATGTCGGTTACTTCGGCCATGGGAGCCACGCCGTCGCGTTAGGACGCTGCGTCACGGCTAATTTCCTGCACATCGGCATGACCTCCCTTTCCGGTCTCGCCCTCATGCGCTGGCTGCGCTATCCCCGCAGCCTGTGGGAGCAGAGCCTCCTCACCATCATCGGCATGGTGCTGCTGCACGGCGGCTATGATTTCTGCCTGGAAATGCACGAGCCCAGCGGCGTGTATTCCCTGCAATACGCCTCTACGCTGATGCTCATGGGACTAGCCTATTTCTACATTCAAGAGCTACGGCGGGTGCGGCTGGCCCGGGGGAATATGGCCGCTCCGCTGTGGACGTTCCTGGTGGGGGTAGCGGTCCTGGCCGCGTGCTCCCTGGTCGCCAGTAGCCGCCTCGTGGGGCTAGAGCTAGCGCTGGTAAGCCTGATCGGACAAGGACTCAGCGTCGCGCTGCTCGTGGGGCTGCTGGCCCATCAACTGCGGGATCTTTAATTTTAACAGCCGGAGTCGGCTAGTAAGAAAGTAGTTCCGCCCGCTGGGCGGAACCAGTTAGTTCGCCTTGTCGTGGGCGGGGGCATTACCGAGACCAGACCAGCGGGCGGGCCTACTCTCTGGTTAGTCAGTTCCCGTTTCTAGGATTACGGAGTATCCAGGGCCGTCACCCTGACAAAGAGACGCGGCGGCAGCAGCGAGCTTTGGACGGTGCTGCGATAGGTCACGGTTGCGGTGGACGTGGCAGGATCATGCACCGTGGAAACGTAGGCTAATCCAGAGCCGGACCAGGTGCTGAGATCGCCAGAGAGTTCGGGAAAGACCCTAGCCGCAGCATGCAAATTGATCTGGAAGGTGACGAATAAATACGGCACGCCCACGACCCCAACGATGGGGGAATAAAGTTGCTGAGAACTGACGGGCAAGGCGCTGCCGGCTAGGGCGTATTCCACGCCATCACTCAGGCCATTGTTGTTGGCATCCAGGAACCACACCGCAGTAAACGGCGTGGTGGAGGTGGTGCCGGGATCGCCATTCTTCTGGGGGCTGGGCAGCCAACTAGCGGCTAGGTTATGATCCGGCATCGTGCGTGGGGCCACCAGCACGAGGCTGTAGCCATGGCCATCCGCATCGTTCGGCCAGGGGGCATCATCGTGGTAGGTGAACTGGCGGATGAGGTCGCCATTGGCTGCGCGGATGGTTATCTGCTCGCTCTTGTTAGAGAAATTGCCCGCATACGCCCCCGCTACTAACGGGGTGGCTCCAGGCGCGAGCCGGGAATTGAAGGCGGCTAAATTTTCCACCACCACCACGCGTCCGCTAGGTGCTAGGTAGCGGGCGGCGGGGACCGCATTGGTGAAATTGAAATCCACCGCGTCTTGAATCAGCACGCCCGTGAGATCCACGGCTTGGTTCGTGGACACGTTCATCAACTCGATGAATTCAAAATCATTCTCCTTGTTGAAGCCCAGCGCTAACTCAGCGGGAGTTGGGTCAGAGGGATGGTAGTGCAGCTCGCTGACGACGAGGTTAGCGAAGTTAGCTGGCACAGCATCGCTGACGAACGTGGTGACGCAGAGCGGGCTCCACACGCCGCCATTCAGCACGACGCGCGAGCGCACGACGTTGACGCCCGGCGTGTTGAACGTAATGCTAGGTCCCGGGGCCGAGGTGGTGAGGCCGAGCAGACGACAATCAAAGCGGCAGTCGGAAATGGTGTTGGTGGGAAAGGTGGTCCCGGAGGGCGGGAAGGTGTAAACCGCCTGATGCACTTCCACGGCAATGGTATTCACACCAGTCTTCAAGAGGTTGCCGATGCGCACGGGGAAATAGAGCGACTCTACGTCGGACTTGTTCGTCTGCGGGTCCACGGGGCCGCTGGCTTCTTGGCCGTAGGCGGGCACGGTGGGCGCATACGGATAGTTCGCCCGGCCTGCTTCCACGCCGTTCACATAGATGACTGCGCCATCGTCCGCTTGGATTTCTAACGTGGCCTCTGGATACAGCGAGGCATCCGCCACGGTAAATGTGGTGCGGAAGTATGCGGCTCCAGGTTCTGCGGTGGCGGTGGTGTAGCTAGGAGCAGTGGGAGCAATGTTGGTGGTTAGGCCGCTGGTCTCGCCATAGCCTAACGGAGCGGCATTAGCCGTCCAGGAAGTGTCATCGAAGGTCTCATTCTTCCACGTAGGATCAGGGGCGGAGGCGGGTAGCAGCCATTTCCACGTGCTGCCTGTTGGCACTAACGTCGTGCTCGTGACGGTCCGCGCACTAGCCGTGAGGGCCGCTGGATCGGTGCCGCCGCCAACTTGCCGAGGGTCCGGCCCATCAATCGTGTAAAACACCGTGCCACCACTGGGATTTAAATTACGGAAGCCCATGGGCTGGCCCACGGGCACATTGCCGCCGGGGGTGGGAGTATCCGTGGTGGCGTTCACTATCACGGGAGGGCGCAGCGGGGCGGCTTGGTCCATCCAGTTCAGCCGATCGATGATCCACAGTTTCATGGCGGAGATTTCCTTCGCGTAAGTATCCCGATCCACTAAGCCCGTCATGCCCGCAAAGAAACCTGCTCCCAGCTTCGGATACTTTTTGAAATTACGCGCGGCGGGCACTTGGAGCGCAGGCGCAGCGGTGTTTGTAATGGTAGCGGTGCTATGGTCCGTAAGTTGGCCGTAGGCGTTATCAATGATGTCCAGCACGTTCTGCGTGGCCAGCACGGTGGAGCGCAGCGCACACCAACGATTCCAGTAGTGATCCCGATACTCCGCATCTTGATCCAGCCGGGAATAGTAAGTGTAGTTCGTGCCCACAAACCACCATTTGAAGCCAAACGCACTGTTGGCCCCACCGTAGTTCGTATTCCCTAACGCGCGGTCCGTATCCCACAGCGGCAGCGCGTGCAGGGTGTCATTCCGATCTTTATTAAAGTAGCTAGAGAAAATGTAGCTGTCCACTTCCTTGCCCATTTCGTTTAAGAGCGTCTTGTCGATAAACGTCCGTTCATCCAACCATTTGCCGTAGTAGTTGGCAGAACTGGGGGTGCCGAAATCCGTCGCGCCCAACGCGGTGGTCAGGTTGTTGAACCACGTCGTAATCGCCCCGGCCTGGGCAGCGGTCGGCGGCTCGGGATCATAGATGTCGTAAGTGCGGCTGGAGCCAGGGACATTGGCATTGGAGTTAGCCGTAAAAGGCGAATCGAAGGGCGATTTATCGTTCTTTACGATGTAGCCGCCGCTGAGCAAGGCGGGATCGCTCATGGCGGAGTTCAGCTTGGCGATGTTCACGCGCTCTTTGCCGCGGGCGATCTTTTCCATGAGCAGGTAAACGCCCCGGTAATCCGCGTAGTCCACGTTGTTGTTATCCTGATTATAGAACACTTCCACAAAGCGACACCTCATCCCCGAGCCGGGACCATCCGCAGCTAGCACGATTTGCTGCATGATGTAGTTGCGCATCAGAGAGTTATCCAAGCTCAGTGAACTGAGCACCCAATCACTACCGCTGGGCATCCCTAACAACGGCTCCGTGCGGTCCGTGTCCTCGTTCTCTTTCCAGAACTCAATGGCATACGGCTTAGCGCTGTTCGAGCTAGAACTCTGCCCGCGCACGTGGGTGCCGGTGCGCAGCACTTGCGTGGGTGCAGCGGCCAGTGAGGCGCGGCCCGTGGCGGCATCAGTATCGTAAATGGCGGCTGAGGAGAAACGGAATGGCCGCAGCACGTTCGGGCTGGCGGTGCCATCAATGTTCTGTTGGAAACTATCGAACACCATCACGGGCAAGTTAGACGAGAACGCCACCCCCGGCGTGCCATTGTAGTCCGTGACTAGGCTGCTGGGCCCGCCCGCATAGAACACGAAGGAGCGATTCCCTGTGCGGCTGGGTAACGCGCCCGCAGCGAAGACGCGCGCTTTGATGCATTGACTAGCCGTGATGGAAAGCGGCGCGTTGTAGAGCGTGGAGGTCTCCGTGGGCTCGCTCAGATCCGTGGTGTAGCGAATGACTGCGCCTGCTGGGGCGTCTGTTGGGAGATGAATCCCTAACGTGAGAGCGGCAGTGATGACTTTGCTAGGCTGATCCACCTCTGGCGTGACGCCGGGCTTAAAAAAGACCGGATCACTGGGGCGGAAGGCCGCTGCTTGGCGGCCTGCATTGGTGGTGCCGGGCGTCGGCGTTTCCAAGAATCCTAACGTCTGCGGAGCACCCAGTTTCCCATAGGCCAGATCCTCCTTCTGCGCAGGATACGTCCACATATCCGCCACCGTGGTGCCATCCACGTGGAGCAGTGTTAGCTTACCGCCTGCCTTCAGGAGGGTGAAATTCGTATGCGGATAAACATTGTTCCAGCGGTCCTTGCCAGAGGCGAACACAACTTGATAGCCAAACGACGGAATCGTAATCGTAGGCACCGTCCACGTCAGGGAAACTGGCGGCACGACCGTGGCATTTTCGAAGCGCAGTTTCCAGCCTGTGACATTGATCGGAGCGGCGGTGCCATTGAAGAGTTCGATCCAACTCGGTTGGTCTAGATCCTCATCCTCCAGGCCAGCGGCATTGTCCGCCACGATCTCTTCGATGACCACATCCGTGGTCGAAATAGGCGGCACTGCTGGCACTCCTGAATCAAAGGTAAACGCCTGCACCCCTTGATTCGTGGCCATGGCATAGAGCCGGGCGGTGTTGTCCGTCACTGCCCCCCAGCCCACGCCGCCCGTGCCATTGGAGTTGGCCGACAGGGTGCCAAAGGTGTTGGTGATCTCTGCTACTTTCACCGGAGTGAGCGGCGTGCTCATGTTATAAACCCGTACGATGGAAGCCGCCGAATCCACCGTGGCCAGAAAGGGAATCCCACCCAGGATCGTGTAGTCACAAGCGCGCTCACTAGCCGAGGTCACGGGCGGACTGCCCAGAAACGTGCCCACGGTGCCCGCATAATCCGTGAGCCGCTCCACCGCTCCGCCCTGCGTGCCGATGATGGTATCCACATCGGTAAATGTCAGCCCCAATCGGAAGTCCCCAGCCGCGGGCGTGGCCCCCGTGAAGCCCACCGAGGTAAACGTCCCCGTGGAAACGTCGATGATCCCATAACCATTATTTCCCGCCACCACGGGCGAACTCCCAAAGCCCACCACCACCCGCGCCCCAGGGCCACTGCCAAATGCATCCAGCGAATCCCCAATGCGCGCCCCAGTGAGTCCCGTTCCAGTGTAAACGACCACTGGCGCGGATGCTTCCGTGGCCCATTTATATACTTTAAATATTCCCGTGCCAGATGTCGTGGCCAGATTTCCCACATAGATCGCGCCATCACTACCCACGCCAATGGTATTCACCAGAAACGTCCCTCCCGCCACCCCCGTAGTGCTTAGCGTGCCCAGATTAGCCCCCGTAGTGCCATCCAAAATATAGATAAAGCTGCCCGCATTCCGGCTCACCACATACACATGGCCATTGCTCCCCGCAGACAATCCACGCTCCGTATTCAGCGTGCCCAAAAACGCTAACTCCCCCGGAGCCAGCCACCCATCGCCCCCGAAGGACGTGAGCTTCGTAATGGACGGTGGAGCCGCGAGTAACGGAGCCGAAAGGAGCACGAGCGCAGGAAGAAGGGAGGAGCAGGGGAATTTCATAAATTAGGAAAGCTGGCGAACGCGCATTGAACTGGAAACGCCCCTGTGGCGTCAATGTCATTTCCGCAGCGAATACAAAAAAGCTAACCCAGGCTGATCGCGCGGGAACGGGGATCCTAGGGCGGGAAGCCGATGGCTAATTTTACCGCTGAGTATTCTGGATGCACCGTACCGGTCTGGGTGCGGATGACTAACGCGGGCTCCGTCCACGTTTGTTGGCGGAACCACTCAGGCAGATCCTCCGCGCGCATCATGCCGAAGAGTGCCACCAGCGGGGCCTCCCCCTCACGGAATTCGATGGGGCGTTTCCTGACGATGACTAGCCCTGCCGCCGCCGCGCCTGCTTCCACGCGGGCCAGTTGTGCAGGCTCGTGAGGGAAGACACAGGCAAAGAATCCCCCCGCCGCCAAGTGCCTAGCGGCGGTGGCGCAGTAGTCCGTGATGGAGCCACGCAGCTCGAATCGGCACGCCAGCTTCTGCGGGTGCGCGCTCACCACGCCAGCTTCCACGGGCCAGTAGGGCGGGCTGCCGGTGATGAGATCAAATTTCTCCTCAGCGGTTAGGATGGCGGGATCACGGAAATCGCCTAGCCGGATCTCATAGCGAGCGGTGAGACCATTGGCCGCCGCTGACCGATGTGCTAGGGCCACACTTTCCTCCTGCGCTTCGATGGTCACAAAATGTGCCCCCGGACAACGCCACGCACAGATCATCCCCACCGTGCCGATGCCGCTGCCCAGATCCAACCCCCGCTGCACGGTGGGAGCCCAGGTGGTGCCATACCATGCGGTTAGGATATCGTCCGTGGAGAACCGATGCCCAGCCTTTAATTGCAAGAGCCGGAAATGGCCGCTGATCGCATCGGACGATTCCTCAGCGGTGGCCGCAGGGTCATGCTGCGGGATGGGACCGGGCTTAGCCCAGCCTTTGAAATGGGTTGGCGGTGGATTCATGGCGTTCGGGAAATTCCTGGCAGGTGGCCAAAGAAAATCCCGCACCAGGAGCGATGCGGGACTTTCGGGGTTTGGGAAATGATCGGGCGGGGACTCAATCCACTTGATCGCGCGTTTGCACGTAGCCGGAGGTGAAGCCGACTTCAGGTGGGTATTCTTGGTAGCCGCGATAAGGATTCACCGCTTCTTTCGTGTAATATGGCGGGCGATAGCTGCCTTTATACGTGGGGAAAGGGAAGGTCACTAACTCGTAAAGACCATAGCCGACCCGGGTCAGAATCTTGTGGCCAGCGAGCAACGTGCCATTGCTGGCCGCTTCGCTATTGCCGCCAAGGTGCGTGGAGCGGTCCCATTGGTTCGGGAGTTCATTGATGCCATAAACGAGGTTGGCTAAAGCCCGGCTGAGCTTGCGCACGCGGGTGTATTTGGACCCTGGAGGGGCTTGGAAATCCGCCATGCTGACGGAAGCAATGCTGATGGTGACGAGGATGAGAAGAAGCTTTTTCATAAGAAGTGGCTTTGAATAATCCAGTCCCCTAAGTTTTGACAAGCCTAAAGTTGGAAATTTTGCCAAGGTCACCTTTGGCCCGGGGCCCAGCAGCCCTGGCTCGTTGGATTACGCCAGATCGAAGAGCAAGGCTTCGATGTCAGCGGTGGCGGTTAGGGTGAGCGTGCCCGCGTCTTCC
>JAYVOP010000268.1:0-17304 GCA_043757865.1 Verrucomicrobiales bacterium
GTCCTGCGCGCTGGCCCGCTGCATCCAGCGGCTGAGCCAGAAGCCGGTAAAGGTGAGATTTTGAAAGATTAGAAAACGATTCGGCAGGGAAACTTTCTGGCGGCTCATGGCTCCGTAGGTCACATGCACGGCCTCATCTGCCAGCAGGCTGGCCACGCGCAGAGCGCTCTCCCCACCCACGGCATTCAGGCCTAACTGGGCGCGTTGATCGCCTAGGATCGCCAGGGCTTGCTCCTTCCAATCCGCATCTGCCTCACACACCACGTGCTGCGCTCCTAACGTGCGACATTGCGCTGCGGCCTCCGCGCGTCGCACGAGGCTGAGCACGCGCCAGCCAGCCGTGGTGGCTAGTTGTGTGATGGCCATGCCCACCCCAGAGTTGCCCGCATTCTGCACGATCCAGGCCCCGGCTGGCAGCGTGCGATAGCTGGTGAGCAGCAGCCAAGCGGTGGCGGGATTCACCCGCAGCATGGCCGCCTGCGGGAGATCCACTGCGGCTGGCAAGCGGTGACATCGCGTGGCTGGTAAATTGATAAACTCCGCCCACAACCCGCGCCCTAACGGCAGGACCACATCGCCAATTTCAAAACCTAGCACCTCCGCGCCCACTGCGGAGACCACGCCCACGGCTTCATTGCCCACCCGTGCGGGTAAGTTAGGCAAGGTGCCGTAGGTGCCTTCCAGCACATTCAGATCCGCCGGATTGATGGGCGCATAGCGGATGCCTAGCTGCACCTCCCCCACGCCTGGAGGAGCCACCGCATTGGCTTCCAGCGTGGCGGCGGATTCAGGGGTGCCAAAGGCATGGAGGACTATTTCACGAGCGATCATGCGCCATGATTCCGCGTGGCTGCGGCTCTGCCAATGGAAACTTTTGTCGGACAATTTGCGGCGGAAATGGGAATCGACAATCTTCTCCGCCGCGTGAACGCTCCCCGCCACCGCCAGTCAAACCCGCACTCTCACTATGAACTTACCTCTCCATATCTGCTCCTTTCTCCTGGCGGCTAGTGCTGGCTACGGCCTCCTGCGCAGCCGTCAGCCTGCAGCCCCAGCAGCGCCACCTGCCACGGTTGCGGCGGAGGCCACGCTCTCACCAGAGGCGGAGTTGGCGGCTTTGAGAGAGGCGCTAGCCGCTGAATCCACCCACGGCGGCCCGGCCATGGCCGCGCGGATGCAGGAGACGTTGCAGTTGCTAGGGATGGACGCGGGGGAGGCGGAGGAATGGGCCAAGGCGCTGGCCGTGGATACGGGGGCGGGCTTTCCAGCGCTGTTAGAAAAATTGAAATCTCGCAAAGGCAATCACACCGCACTGCTGCAAATGATGGTGCTAGACCGCTGGGCGCAGATCAATCCGCTGGGCGGAGCGGCCTATTTTAAACAGTTAGCCGATGCCACCCCGAACGATAAAAATGCCGACGACGCGTTGGCTAATTTCATCCGTCAGTGGGGCCTCATCGACTTCGAGCAAGCCGCCGCCAGGGCTGGAGAATACGGGGATAAGACCACCCGCCGCACCCTGCGGGAAAAGGCCAAACAAGATCCGGCGGTGTTCCTCGCTTGGGCGAAAAATCATCCAGAGGTGAACCCCATCACCCTTTTTAATTCCACCAGCCCAGAGAACACCGAGGCCATCGCCAAGCTGGCCGCGCTGGACCTGGAGCGCGTCCTGGCCTGGACGAAAGACAGCACCTCTGACAAATGGCGCACCCAGTTAGGGCCGACGATTGCGGCGGAGATCGCCAAGCGGAATCCAGAAGAAGCCATCGCCTGGGCCAAGACGCTAGGCGATGATAAAACCACCGCTGCCGCGCTGCTGAATGTGGCCAAAGCCCTGGCGGAAACAGACCCCACGCGGGCGCTGGACCTACTCAAAGAACGCGGCAATACCAGCGACTATCAAACGATGCAGACGTATCGGGAGATCATTCAGAAGTTAGGACTGGACGACCCGCAGCGGGCGCTGAGCCTCATTGATGGCCTGCCGCAGGGTGCCCTCCGCACGGAAGTGGTCAACCAAGTGCTGGCCAAGATGATGGCTACAGATCCGGCCAAGGCCTTTGCCATGGCGGAAAAGGTGGGAACAAATGTCGGGGTGAATGGCCTCCGCATGGATGAATCCAGCATTCCAAAATCACCCGCCGACGCCCGCAAACTGATGGACCTAGCGGCCACGGCTAAGGAGAGCGGCTTCCGCAACCAGGTCGTGCAGATGGCATTAGTCGGCTGGCTGACGACGGATCAACACTCGCTAGGGATCTATTTAAAAGAGAATTTAGAGAACCCCATGTTTAAATCCATCAAGGATGAGCTAGCCCCCGGCCTCGCCTCCTTGATGACGCAGGGCGGCACGAAGCTGGACCCTGGCCTAGCCGAGGCTGTGGGGGTGAAGCCAGAAACGATGGTGGGCGTGATGGTGGATCGTGATCCTGATGACGCCGCCCAGCAGTTAGCCAAAATCACGGATCCTGAGGAGCGGGCGAAGCTCGTCAACAAGCTGGCAGAAAGCTGGGGCCAGCGGGATCGCAATGATGCGCTGGACTGGGCCGCCGGGCTGACGAATGCCGATGAGCAAGCGAAGGCTTACCAAAGCCTAGCCGGAAACTGGATGCGTGAGGACTCCCACCGCGCCAGCGAGTGGATCACCACGCTCCAGCCCGGCAAGCCGCGAGACGCCGCCGTGCGCGCCATGGTGCAGCAGATCGCGGGCAGTGATCCTGACCTTTCCTGGCAATGGAGTCTGACCGTGGTGGACCCAAAGCTGCGCGAAGAATCCCTCGGCCAAGCCGCCCGTGCGTGGTCGCAAAAAGACGCCAGTGCCGCCGATGCCGCGCTGAAAAATCCCACCCTCAGCGCGACGGATCACGCCGCCATCACCAAAGCCCTGGAAACCCCTAGCACTAAGCAACCATGAGCCGCCCACTCCTGCTCACTCTCACCACCGGTCTAGCCGCCGGGGCCGCTGCCGCATGGTCCTGGCCTAGCCCGCCCGCCACCTTGCCCGTGGCTGCACCCACCGTCCTAACGACCACTGCGCCCAGGCGTCAGCAGGTGCCAGACTCCGCAGTGGTCATCGCCTGGAAGGAGTTAGGGAAAGATCAACCCGGCTTCAGCCAACGCATGGCCATGATGACTCTGATCGCCCGGGCCACCTCGGGCGATATTCCTCGGCTGCTCGCGCTCACGCAGGAAAATGCCTTTGCGCGGGAGCTGCTATTGAAGCGCTGGGTGGAGATCGATGCCGCTGCGGCGGGTGATTGGCTGACACCCACTTTGCAGAAGGGAAATATTTTCGATGGTGACAGCGGGCTCGCCTATCAAGACTGCAAGACGATCCTCGAAGCCTGGGCGAGGGTGGATCCTAAGGCCGCCCTAGCTAAAGTTAAAGCTGCGGCAGGAGTGCTCCGGGGGATGGCATTTCAACAACTGATTATGGACGCAGCCCTGAACTCTGACATGGCGTTGGGCGTGAAGTTCCTGGCGGAGCAAACGGACCAAGTGAACCTCTTCGGCGGGCTGGGCACAGACGCCGCGTGGGTCAGCAAAGATCCTGCTCAGGCGGCCAAGTTATTGGAGGCATTGCCGGATAGCGAGTTCCGCAGCCTTTCGCTCATGAAGGCCATCAGTGAACTGGGAAAGAATGATCTGGCGGGTGCGCTGGCACTGTTGGCAAAATTTCCTAACTTGAATTCCCAGAGCCAACGTTGGGGTGGCAATGGGGACAGCCGAGCCGGACTCTTTGAGCAATGGGCGAAGGAGGACATGCAGGCGATGATCGGCTTTGTGAATGACCACGCGCAAGGGGGCACGCGCTCTGCGATGAAAGAAGCCATCGCCAAGGTCATCGGGGCTGGTGATCCCACGGTGGCCTTCGATTGGGCGGCGGATAATCTGAGTGGGGATCGGCGGAATAAAGTGATCGATTCCTTGCTGACCAAGCTGGCCAAAGACCGCCCCACGGAAGCGCTGGACTACTTAGTGAGTCTGCCCGCAGGCACGGCCCTGGACCATGCGGTGAACTCCTTTACCGCCGCCACCAAAGATACGGAGGTGCCATCCGCGCTGGCCCGTGCACAGGCCCTGCCAGAGAGCGATGCGCGCAGGAAGCTCATTGGCAGCACCTACCTAACGTGGTTTGGGAAAGAGCCCGCCCTCGCCCTGCAAGCCATTGCCCAGCAGCCTGTGGCTAGCCTGCCGAAGGATCTCTGGAACAAGCTCGGCCGGGGTTCCAAGAATCTCACGGACGGCCTCGTGCAGCTCTCCCATATCCCCGAGGAGCAAGCGCCTAACTACGTCTCCGGCTTATTTGATAAGCAAGCAAATGAGTATGGCAGCGACATTTCCAAAACCGCCGAGGGCATCGCCCAACTTAAAGTCCCCGCCCAACGCACGGAGGCCATCCAAGCCGTCGTGGGCCAATGGTCCTGGCGGGATCCTGCTGGGGCGGTGGAATGGGGTGCGAAACTAGCGGACCCCGCCGAGCGCCAACTTGTAAGCAAGAGCCTGGAAGGCCGCCTGAAATATCTGCCAGAAGCAGAGCGTGCAGCCCTGCTGGCCCCGCTGAAATAACGTGGTGCTAGCCTAGCAAATGCGCGCGCAGGGCCTCCTGCCACGAGCGTGGAGCCTCGCCAAGGAACGCGGTGAGCTTATCCACACTGAGCGCGGAATGCGGCGGACGACGCGCGATCAACCCCGGCAGGCTAGCAATAGAGATGGGGGTGATCCTGCGCGTGGTCAGCGGTAATCCCGCGAGCGCCCCGCAATCTAACACGGCCTGCGCATACTCATTCCAAGCACAGACTGGCGGGTGGCAAAAGTGCCACAGCCCGCCTGGCAGCAGGGAATCCCGGAGCCAGGGCAGGAAGGTCTGGGCGGCATCCATGCTATAGCTAGGGCAGGCGAATTTATCGGCCACCACCTCAACGCTGGTGACGTGCTGGGCTTTCGCTAACACCCATTCGGGAAATGACGCCCGTCCGGGACCGAACAGCCAACTGAGCCGCACAATGAGATGCGCGGGCGAGGCCGCAGCCACGAGTTCTTCACCCAGCAGCTTGGATTTCCCGTAAACGGAGATGGGGTTCGGCTGATCTGTCTCCGTATAAGGCTCGCGCTGCGTGCCATCGAAAACGAAGTCCGTGCTGAACTGCACCATGCGCGCGCCCCGGCGGGCGCAGATGCGCGCTAACATGCCGGGCGCTTGGCCATTGACCAGATCGGCCAGCTCTCCCTGGATCTCGCAATCATCCACCGCCGTGTAAGCCGCCGCATTGATGAGCACGCTGAAATCCAATTTCTCTAACGTGCGCTCGAATGAGCTAGTGTTAGTGAGATTCAACTCTCCACGGCCCACTTCTAACACGGAGAAATCTTCCTGTGCGAGCACTTGGCGGAACGCCGTGCCCAGCAATCCGTTGGAGCCTAGCAAGAGAACATTCGTGGCCATGGCTGCGGTGGTTTATTCGACGACGCGGGCCTTCTTCTTCACGCTGGCTTCCCACACTTTATTGGTGCGTTTCCCCGGCCCCGTTTCCCCACCGGGGATCACATAGCTGCCGTCCCACGGCACTACCACCGTGGCCACGGGCGGGCGGTCGGGGAAGCTGCCTTTGATGAGACTCCACTCGCTAGCCACGATGTCGAAGGCCATGACATTCCGACTGTAGCCTGGAAAATTTTCCATGATAAGTTGATTCAGTTTCCGGCGGTCGGCGGATTCCACCAGATCTTGGGCGGCTTGGCGGTGGCCGTTATCTTCTAACAGGGCCATGAGCTTTTCATCCGTCCCGCCCACTACCACCAAATGATGCGGCGGCACGAAGAACGCGGGCGCTGCCATCAGCGTGGCGGTCTGGCCCGCAGGGTCCAGCGCATTGCCTAACACGGACCAAGTTTTCTTACGCGGATCGTAGCGATGGAGATCTGTTAGGAAATCATCGTCCGCAGCACCGCCCGGATTGCGCCCGCCGCAGAGGTAGAGGCTTTCGTAGTCCCCATCGCTGCCCGCAGCGGCCAAGGCCAAGACTCGGGCGCTGCCATCCCAGGCGGGCAGACGTTGCCACGTGAAGGACGCGGGATTCGTGCGTTGGGCTAGATCTAAAGACAGAAAGGTCTTGGTGGCACGGCCTTGCGTGCTTTCCCGACCCCCGACGACATAGATGATGTTGTCGATTTTCACTGCTGACATTTCCGCTAGGGGCGCGGGGAGCTTCGGAAAGGGGGTCAACTCCACCTTGCTAGTAGCCACATTCCATCGCAGCTCGAAACAGTCTGCCGAGCATTGCTCCACCGTGCGTCCGCCGATGCAGAGCAGGCCATCCCCCAGATTAACGGAGGCTCCGTAAGCGAGCGCTTGCGGCAGATCCAGACCCGCTGGCAGCCAAGTGTATTGGTGATTACCATCGTTCCGAGGCTTCTTTTCGAGCACGAAAATTTTATCCCAATAGGCCTTGGGAGCCTCATTCCAGGCCTGCCCGGCCGCATAGTTCGCCCCGCCAGCCACGATGAGGAACAGATCCTGTGCCCCGGCATACAGCCCGGCCACGCCCGGCTGGGTCTCGAAGCCCGGCACCGTGGGCAAGTGCGCGATCTCTTTCCATTCAATATCCGGCGGCGGCATGAGCGTATCTCCACCCTGCGGAGGGCTGCCCTGCGGCAGCGTGGCCGGATCCACCGTCGGAGCCACGGGCACAGGGCGGCGGGACGTGACCGTCCGTTGCGCTAACAACGGACTAGTCATCCAACAGACGAGCGTTAACGAGAGTAAACGAGGCAGCAGAGCAGGGGCAATCATAATAAGGGAAGAAGCCCGCAGGCTTCGACGCCAGCATCCACATTTCAACTGCGAATGCGCTGGCGGCAGGGAAAATTGAGTCTCGCAGAGCGGAAGGTTCCTCACCAGCAACAACGCGTGCTGAGGGCCAGGACGGTGGGTGGTAGGAAATCCAGAAAAAGCCCGCCGAGCCTACTAACGCCGACGGCGTAAGGCGCTGAAGCCGCCGAGGAGCAGAACGGTGCTTAGCAAAGCGGGCTCTGGAACAGCGACTCCAGTGAAACGAACATTGTCGATGGCGAAACTGCCATCGTTGTTTGTGGCCGCATTGTCATCCCCCCACAAAACGTAAACGGAGGTGCCGGGAAGAACTACAGAATCAAAGACGATATTAGCCGTATTGTTTAGCGTAGTGGTATTGGTTGCAGTGCCAGAAGCCCATAGGTAATTGGCCACTGGTTTAAATGAACCAACGGCTCCACCAACACTATAATAGAGACGATGGCCGTTCAGATACGCGCTGTCACTGCCAGCCGTAGTGAGGGAGGCGGCTAGATCAATCCCACTGTCCCAGACCACATTCATTCCGGTTAAGGGATTGATGCCTCCCACCACGAGGTTTCCAAGCAAACCCGTAAAGCTCAAGGTCGTCGCTTGAGTGGCGAGGTGAGGTGAGGTGAAGGGGCCGACGTTGGAAGCCGTGACGATTTTCCCTTTGGAATTGGTTCCGTTGGCAACGACGGAAGCCAAAGCGGTCACCATGTCTGAGGCTGCGAGCAGCGCCACCTGAGTGTTAAACGTAGCATCGTCCGTGATCGTCCCACTGTTGGCAGCAAACGGGCCAGTCGTTTGCGCTGCCGTAAAGCTAGTGGTGGACCAGTCAGAAACTCCAGGTGCTGCCCCAGCAGTGTTATAGCCGTCAAAATTCTCGGTAGTTGTTGCGGTAGTCAGCGTGAGCGCTGGTGCCGACGAGGCCACTAGGGAGAGGCCCGCGAGGAGTTGGAAGGGAGTGGAGAAAAATTTCATAGGAGTGAGTGCGAGCGGAAAATTAGGTTATCTACGCGCCAGACTACATTCCCTCGCAGCTCCACCGCAAGAATAAATTCTGCTTTTCTAAGCCGCGTGACTTCCTTGTCATTGTCATCCGTAAGCCCTGCAGCGCGCCCCACCCCCGGTGAAGGTTCCGCCCGGCTTCTCCTTGCGTAGGGCGGCAGTCACCCTAAAATGACGGCTCTTATGCCCTTGGACCGATTTTGCATTTACTTAGCGACGATCTTTTTCTGCGGCGGGTTCGTCTTTGCGTTCCTGGCCCTGCGGACGGGAAAATTCCGCCCTAGCCGCGCGCATCTGGTGGTGATGGCGCTGGGCTTTGCCTGCCAATGTGCGTTCCTAGCGCTGCGGGGGAAGGTGGTGAAACAATGCCCCGTGACCAACCAGTTCGAGATCCTAGTCTTCGTGGCGTGGGCCATGATGTTGCTCTACTTTTTGATAGGCACTAGCTATCGGTGGTCGCTGTTAGGATTGTTCACTGCGCCCTTGGTTTTTTTGCTGCATGTGCTGGCCATAGTCTCGCCTGATACTGCGTTAGAGAATCCGGTGCCTGCGGAGTTTTGGAGTGAGCTGCACAAGTCTGTTTCCCTGCTGAGCTATGGGGCGTTTGCGCTGTCGTGTGTGGCGGGGGTGATGTTTCTGGTGCAGGATCGGCAGCTACGGAAGCACCGTTTGCAGCCGCTCTTTTACCAGCTGCCGCCGATCCATTATTTACAGAAAGTGCTACGTCGGTTGAACCTCTGTGGCTGGCTGTTGCTGAGCGTGGGGATCGTGGCCGCGTTCATCATGCCCCGGCTGAATCCGGGGCATAGTTTGGTGCCCGTGTATGTGGTCTGGGGGATCTATGCTGGGCTGATCGCCTATGATTACATGCGCGGTATGTCTGCGCGACGCAGTGCGTTAGCATCGGTGGTGGCGTTCGTGGTGCCGCTGATAACCTTGGGGATTTTTGCTCACTGATTCATGCCTGTCGTCTGCCTAGGATTAAGCTATAAAACGGCCCCCGTGGAGATTCGGGAGCGCGTGGCGTTTAACAGCAAACGGCTGGGCTCCATCGCCCAAGCGATCGCCAGCCTCCCTGGCTTATCTGAGGCGGTGGTGGTGTCCACGTGTAACCGCATGGAGATCTACGCCGCTACGCTGGAAGAGCCCGCAGTGGCCGTGGCCAGTGTGGAAACGTGGCTGCGGGAACATTGCCAGATCCAAGGCACCGTTCCTGCGGGCACGTTCTTTTCCCACGCGCGGGAGACGGCAGTGCGCCATCTTTTTGCAGTGGCCAGTGGACTGGATTCCATGGTGTTAGGGGAGACGGAAATTTTCGGCCAGATCAAAGACGCCTACCATGCTGCCCATGCGGAGGGAGCCACTGCGCGCACGCTAAATAAGCTTTTCCAAGAAGCCTTCCGCGTGGGCAAGGCGGTGCGGAATAGCACGGAGATTCAACGCGGTGCTACGTCCGTGGGCTCGGTGGCGGTGGAGTTAGCGGAGAAACTTTTTGGTGATCTGGCGGAGTGCTCCGTGCTCTTGCTAGGCGCGGGGGAGATCAGCCGCCGCACTGCGCAGAGCCTGCAAAGCCGGGGCGCGCACAGCATCATCGTATCGAATCGCAGCCATGATCGGGCGGTGGAAATGGCCGCTGAAATGGGCGGGCGCGCCATCACCTTTGACGGCTGGCAACGGGAAATCCCTAACGTGGACATTCTCATCAGCAGCACTGCCGCGCCTCATCACGTGGTGACACCTGCGGACCTGGAGCCCGCCTTGCGTCAGCGACGCGGAGGCCGCCCGCTATTTCTCATCGACATTGCCGTGCCGCGTGATGTGGACCCAGCGGTGGCGGAGTTGGACAATGTTTACCTCTTCGATATCGATGCGCTGGAGAACATCGCCCAGACTGGTCGGGAACGTCGTCAGCGGGAACTGACGCGTTGCCACGACATCATCGAAACCCACGTGCAACAATCCGCGCTCTTCCGCGCGCGGCCCAGCCACACTTAATCAACTATGCTCACCTCACTCAATCTCGGCACGCGCGGCAGCGCCCTCGCACTCGCCCAAGCCACCATGACGGAATCCGCTCTAGCCGCCGCGTGGCCAGCGCTGGCGGTGCAGCGCCAAGTGATCCATTCCACGGGCGATCTACGGCCAGATCTGAAGCTGGCGGAATTCAATCGCGGCCCGAACCCCGTGGACAAAGGAATCTTTACCAAGGAGCTGGAAATAGCCCTGGAGGCTGGACGGATTGATGTAGCAGTGCACAGTTTGAAGGATGTGCCCACGGAGTTAGGCGCGGGTTTCCGCATCGTGGCCGTGCTGCCGCGCGCGGCGGTGGAAGATGTGCTGATCAGTAAATTTTCCGGCGGCCTAACTGGTCTGCCGAGCGGCTGCATCGTGGCCACCAGCAGCGTGCGACGCGCACGCCAACTGCGTTGGCTGCGACCAGACGTGCAGGTGGAAGAGATCCGGGGAAATGTACCCACGCGGATCGACAAGCTGGCCACCACGGAGCGCTGGGCGGCCTTGCTGCTGGCACGTGCGGGGCTGGATCGGCTCAGTTTATCCGCCGCTACCAGCATGGTTCACGGCGTGCTACTGCATCAGGAAAGCCTAGCGGCCACGGAGTTCCTCCCCGCTGCTAGCCAAGGTGCGGTGGCGCTAGAAGTCTATGGAGATAACCCCGCCCTAGCCGAAGCCCTGGCTCCCTTGAACCACGCGCCCACCATGGCCGCCATCACGGCCGAGCGCCATTTCCTGCACCTCCTGAAAGCTGGCTGCCAAACGCCCGTGGGCCTGCGCTCTGTAATCGCAGGAGACCACCTAACCATGACCGCCGTGGTCTTCTCCGAGCAAGATCCCCAAGCCGCCCCGCAACGCAGCCAAGCCTCAGGCGCGGTGGATCATCCGTTGTTCGTGGCTGAGGCGTTGCGCGCGGGGATGCGGTAGCCCTCCAAAGGTTCAAGGAGTGGCTCCTGGGGCTTATGCTCCGCGAAGTTTGGACACATCCCGCAGCGTGAGCAGGCGTTCCTTCACTTCATCCCGCGTGGCGGTCTTGAGCGTGGCGAAATCAATGTTTCCCTCCACGGTAAATTTCCCACTGCGGGTGCGGCGGAGTTCTTGGAGATGGCCGCCGCAGCCTAACACTGCGCCAATGTCATTCGCATAAGTCCGCACGTAGAAGCCCTTGCTGCACACCACGCGGAATTCGATCTCAGGCAGCTCGATGCGCTTGATTTCATAGTGGAAAACCGTCACGGCCCGAGGGTCGCGTTCGATGGTCACGCCCGCGCGGGCCAGCTTGTAGAGCGGCACGCCGTCCTTCTTGATGGCGCTCACCATGGGCGGCATTTGCAGGAAATCTCCTTTAAATTGATCGAATGCCGCGCGGATCTGCGCCTCGCTGTAGTCGCCCACGGGCTTTTCTTCTAGCACCTCTCCTTGGCGGTCCTGGGTGGACGTGGTGGAGCCCAGGCGGATGATGCCTTCGTATTCTTTTTCCTCTGCCATCAGCAGATCTTGGATCTTCGTGGCGCGGCCAATCACCAGGATCAGCAGGCCCGTGGCCATGGGATCCAGAGTGCCGCAATGGCCGATCTTCCGTTCGTTCAGACGCTTGCGGGCCACGGCTACCACATCATGGCTAGTCATGTCTTGGCCTTTGTCCACGAGGAGGACGCCATCTACGGTTTCAAGCGGGGGGGAGTGTCGATATTGCTTCATCAAGGGCATCAAAGATTTTTTGTTGGGCTAGGGGGAGGGGACCGCGCATCCGAATGCCAGCGGCCAAAGCATGGCCACCACCACCGAACTGCGCTGCGATTTTCCCCACGTCCAGGCGATTGTCTTTCGAACGTAGGCTGAGGCGGATTTTATCATCAGCCATTTCCTCAAAGTAAACCGCTATGAGCACGCCTTCGATGCTGCGCAGCGTATCAATCAAGCCTTCGGAGTCTTCCGGCTGGATGCCTACACTGTTAGCCAAGTCGTGCGTGAGCGCCCAGGAAGCCACGCGGCCACCGTGGGTGATCTGCATCACATTGAGGAGCCCGCGCAGGAGTTGGATGCGCCGGAGGGGGAAATTTTCGTAAGTGTCACGGGCCAGTTGAGAGACGTTGACGCCTAGTTTCATCAACTCCGCCCCGATCTCGTAGGTGCGGGCGGTCACGCTTTCGTATTGGAAAGAACCTGTGTCCGTGCTAATGGCCACGTAGAGATTATCGCCAATCTCTCGTGTTAGGGGTAAATTTTGTCCTGCCAGAAATTCATAGAGAATCTGTCCGGTGGCCGGGCTCACGGCATCAATGTAATGGAAGTCGCCATAGCCTTCATTGCTGCGGTGGTGGTCGATGTTGAGCCAGGTGCGGCCTTCGCCAGCCACCATTTCCAGGCACTTCGCGCCCAAGCGTTCGCGGTTCGCGCAGTCCACTGCGATCACGACTTCAGCGGCCACGGGTGTGCTCGGCTGCTGGATCATTGCACTGCCGGGCAGAAAGGCGAGCGTGCTCGGCACCGGGTCTTCGTTGAGCATGATCACCGTCTTCCCCAACGCCTGCAAGGCCAAGCCCACGGCCAGCGTGGAGCCGATCGCGTCCCCATCGGGGCGATAATGGCTCAGCACGACGAACGTCTGATGATTCCGGAAAATGTCAGCCAATCCGGCTAGGCTAGTATTGGTGCGGGGGGCGCTCATAAATTAGCGAGTGCGGAAACGAGGGTGCGGGAACATCATGCGCCCCGCCCCCAGCTTCCGGGGGGGCGGACCTTAAAGGCGCAGCCCCTGGCGTCAAGAAAGGATTCTCGTGAGGTCAACGCACGTAGAGGAACTCATTGGAGTTCAACATCGCATGGCAGAGATCC
This sequence comes from Verrucomicrobiales bacterium, assembly GCA_043757865.1. Lineage (GTDB taxonomy): Bacteria > Verrucomicrobiota > Verrucomicrobiia > Verrucomicrobiales > V1-33 > JAGNEJ01. Next base: position 12,677 of record JAYVOP010000268.1, read on the forward strand.
GCTAGGGCAGAGGGCCGCAACTGCGCCTGGGGGGCGGCTTGGGGGCTTTGCAGCGTGGCTTGCAGAGATTTGCTGTCCATGAGGAATCCAGGGGTCGGCTCGAATTGCCAGCAGGCGCGCAGGCTGTTCGGGAAGCCGTTTCCCGCAGACAGATAGCAGTGTTCACCAGCATTTAACAACTCGGCATGAAGGCGCACCTCATCAATCAGTCCGTCCCACTGGGAACTCACGTTCGCCCCCGCGCGGGCCCCGATGGTGATGCGCTCAGGGCTGGCCTGCGGGCTGATAATGGGGTGCGGGACCACGGTCGTTTGCAGGAGTTCATCGTCATTGGCTAGGTCTTTTAAATAGAACGTAACCGTGCCACCATAGTGAACACTCACGGCTAAGTAGTAGCTGCGATCCAATTGAATGGAGAGATCGGAAAAGATGGGTTCGTAACGCGTCTTGCCATCTGCGCCTGCCCCCACCAGTTGCAGCGCTAGCATTTGGGCTTTGCGCTGAGATTTAGCCCCGGTGATGCCTAGCGCCCAGCCGGGTTGCTGATGGTCCCCATTCCAGTTGGAGGCGATGAGCCGCAGCTCCCCAGAGTCATAAACGGAGCGCAGCAGCACGATCGACTCGATGCTGAAATCCCCCGCTGGTAAAGGATCCGGGATGCTGGTGAGCAACCGCTCCTGGCTGGAATGCGGGGCTAGCACCACCGCCTTGCCATCCCGCTGCGGCATGGATTCCGCCAGGAAAGGCGCGCTCGGAGCCGCCTGGGGCGGAAGTAGCGTGGCCTGGGAGATGAGGAAATTTTGCGCAGCGGAGAGTTCGTCCGCCGCTGGTGGGCGGTTGTAGAGCAGTTGATAGGCGAGCCGAATTTGCGCGCTCGGATTTGTGGCCTCGGCCTTTTCTAGACGCTGGGCTAGGGCTTGGGAACGTTCAATGAGTTGACGGTTATTGATCAGCAGCAGGGATTGCACGGGCGTGGTGGTGGTGTCTCGCGTGGCCGTGGAATTGAAATGCTGAGGGGCATCAAAGACGTCTAGCAGGGGATCGCGCACGTTGCGCAGGACCTTGTTATAAATAGTGCGGCGGGGTTTGGTAAAGTCCACGGAAGGCCCGCCCACGGCCAGATCCAGCTCGCCCGTAGCGGCTAGGAGCGCGTCCCGGATCTGCTCCGCACTGAGCCGTTGAGTGCGCCAACGCCACAGCAGTCGATTCTCTGGATCAGCCAGTGTGGCCGCCTCCGCCACCGGAGAGTTGCTGGACTGACGGTAAGTGGCGGACGTGACCATGAGCCGATGCAGGTGCTTCAAGCTATAACCATGGCTGATAAACTCACTGGCCAGCCAATCCAAGAGTTCCGGGTGGGAAGGCTTTTCCCCTAAGTGGCCGAAGTCACTCGTGGTGCTCGTAAGGCCGCGTCCAAAGTGCCACGCCCAGACGCGATTCACGATCACGCGGGCGGTCAGCGGGTTCTGCGGCTGCGTGAGCCATGCGGCTAGGGCGGTGCGGCGGCCCGTGCTGGTGGCGCTGGCGGTTACGGGCAGCGGCTCAGGTTGGAGTAGCGTGGGCACGCCGGGGGCGATGTCGCCCAGGGCCTCACGCTTGGGAATGAGAACCGGAGCCGCAGCGACGGCATCCCTCACGGTGGAGGCGCTGGCCAGCGGAGTGGGCTTCAGTTTATCGAACTCCGCTAACTGCTTGCGCAGCGCCACCAACGCTTCTTTATCAGTGCCTTTAATGTTACCTTCTACATTATTATACTCATATAGCACTTGGTAATTCGCTAAATAGAAAAGCTGCTGTTCATACGGAGTGTGTTCGACGGCGGGCTTCGCCAGGAGCGCCTGGGTTTCCTCCGGAAAAAGTTTCAGCGCCTTATTCCGCGCCTTGTCCAGGTAGTCCGCTTGCAAGTGGTCGATCTGGGTGCGCAGGGCGGCAGTGGCAGCCTCCCAGGCGGCTTGCTTCGTGCGGTAACTTTCCCTTTCCTCCGCCGTGGCTACCGTCGTGTGATCCAGCGGCACGAAGCCTGCGAAACAAGCCTGGAGGCGGTAGTAATCCGCTTGGAGGAGCGGATCAAACTTGTGATCGTGACACCGCGCGCATTGTAACCCCAGTCCCAGAAACACATCCGCTGTGGTGTCCGTGATGTCGTTCAGGATCGTCGTGCGCTGCCCCGCCACGTCGCGGTTATTGTATTCGTAGATCCAGTGTCGCAGGTAACCCGTGGCGATTAGGGCATCTGGTGTGGGCGTCGGTTGCTCGTCTCCAGCCAGTTGTTCCTGGATAAACTGGGCATAAGATTTATCTAGATTTAAACTTCGCACTACATAGTCCCGGTACCGCCACGCATCTGGGCGGTAAGCATCCGCTTTATAGCCATCTGAATCCGCATAGCGCACGAGGTCTAGCCAATGGCGGGCATAGCGCTCGCCATAATGCGGACTGGCTAGCAGACGATCCACGAGGCGCTCGTAGGCTCCTGAGGCAGTGTCTGCCAGAAAGGCCGCCGTCTCCGCCGGCGTGGGTGGCAGACCCCAGAGGTCCAGGGTCAGACGGCGGCAAAGTTCCTCGCGGGAGGCCTCCGGGGCTGGTTCCAGCGCTTGCGATGCTAACTTTTCCAGGACGAAGCAATCTACTGGCCGCGCGGCTGCGGGACCGCTGGGCACCGCTGGCGCGATGATGGGCTGGAACGCCCACCAGTGGCGGTCTTCCTCCGTGACTAAGCCGCGCGCAGCCCACGCCGGGCCAACGGCCAGCACGAGTCCAGAACTGATGAGAATGAGACGAAATAGAGACATAGAAAATGGTACGGAAGCTACGTCCGCAGCCGTGCCCCTGCCTAGTGCTTCCTCTTCCGTGAATGCGCCAAGAAGGCTTGGCTCCAGCATCTCCCTGCCTACGCACGCCCGGCCTTGCCGCAGGCTGGGCAGCGCCTGCACACTGCGTGCCATGATGTCCCTTGCCTCCACTTGCCTAACCTTAGCGCTCAGCGCGGGTTGTCTGTTAGCCGAAGATCCTTTCCAGGCCCTTATACGTCCCACTGATGCGCTCTCTGCGCAGGAGGAACTGGGGAAACTCCACGTGCCGCCGGGCTTCTCCGTGGCCTTGTTTGCCAGTGAGCCGATGATTAACAAGCCCATCAATATCGCCTTCGATGCGCGGGGGCGACTGTGGGTCACTAGCAACACCGAGTATCCCTTCCCCGCCCCCACCGAACGATGGACGGACGCGCAGGGCACACGAGTGAAGGACAGCCGAGATGCCATCAAAATCCTGGAAGACACGGATCACGATGGACATGCGGATAAGGTTACGGACTTCGTGGACGGGTTGAATATCCCCATCGGCGTGCTGCCTTATGGCGATGGCTGCATTGCCTGGAGCATTCCCAATATCTGGTATTTTGCCGATACCGATGGCGATGGGAAATGTGATCAACGCACGATCCTCTTTGGCCCGTTAGGTTATGATAAGGATACCCATGGGAACATCGCCAGCCTCCGCCTGGGCCCGGACGGATGGGTCTATGCCACTCATGGATTTTCCAATAAGTCCCACTTTGCGGTGCGACCGGAGTTGCTGAAAGGACGGAAGTTAGGCGATCCGGGCACCACGTTAGATTTGCAGTCGGGGAACGTGTTTCGCTTCCGCCCGGATGGTAGCGCGATTGAAATTTGGGCGCACGGCCAAGTGAATCCCTTCGGCCTGTGCTGGGACGCGTGGGGGAATTTATACAGCGCGGACTGTCACTCGAATCCGCTCACGCAGCTCATTCATCAGGCTTATTACCCTAGCTTCGGCAAGCCCGATGATGGGTTAGGCTTTGGTCCTGTGCTCTGCCCGCACAGCCATGGCTCTACTGGCCTCTGCGGCGTGTTGTATGTGGAGGGCGGACGCTGGGGTGCGGACTGGGATGACCATCTGCTGCTCGGAAATTGTGTCACCAGCAAGATCAATCAAGACCACATCGTTTACACCGGAGCCACGCCCCATGCCGTGGAGCAGCCGGATTTCCTAACCTCGGAAGACCCCTGGTTCCGGCCCGTGGATTTAGAGTGGGGGCCGGACGGGGCGCTGTATGTGGCGGACTTTTATAACAAGATCATTGGCCACTATGAAGTGGATCGGCATCACCCCGGGCGGGATCGGGAGCGAGGTCGGATTTGGAAAATCAGTCGAACTAGTGCGACTCCTGTGCAGCCACCCACGGACGCCCAACGCCTTTCCCAGCAATGGCGCTGGGGGCCACCGCAGGTGGAAAAGGCGCTGGCGATTTTACAAGATGCCGCAGCGGCTCCGCAGCTCCGACGCATCGTGGCCGAGACCTTGATCGGCCAACCGCAGGCGCACTCTAGCACCGCCTTACTCAAGTTAGTGCAAGGCACGCCAGCGGACGATGCCTCGCTGCGGCACACGCTGCGGATCGCCTTGCGCAATGCTTTGGCGCTGCCGGGCGCGCTGGCAGAGGTGACGGCAGATGACGTAGGAGAGAAAGAGATCGCGTCCTTGCTCAGCAGCCTCACTACCCCAGACGCCAGTGCCTGGATGCTGAATTATTTCACGAAACATCCGCCGGATCGGGCGGCATTGCGCACTGCGTTAGCACCGCTGGCGCGGCATTTGCCCACGGCTAG
>JAYVOP010000269.1:0-17158 GCA_043757865.1 Verrucomicrobiales bacterium
GGCTTTGTCGATTTCCAGCACGATGGCTTCCACTTCGTCGCCCTTCTTGAGGGTTTCGGATGGGTGGTTGATCTTGCGGGTCCAGGAGAGATCGGAGACGTGCACCATGCCGTCGATGCCTTCTTCCATTTCCACGAACGCACCGTAAGCGGTGAGATTGCGGACCTTGCCTTTGACCTTGGAGCCGATGGGGTAGCGGGAGTCGATGTCGTCCCATGGATTGGTGTCCAGTTGGCGGACGCCCAGGGAGATCTTCTGCTCTTCTTTGTTGATGCCCAGCACCACGGCTTGGATGTCTTGCCCCACGGTGAGCACATCGGACGGACGCGCAATGCGCTTGGTCCAGGACAGCTCGGAAACGTGGATAAGGCCTTCGACGCCTTCTTCGATTTCGGCAAACGCACCGTAGGCGACCAGCTTGCTGATCTTGCCTTTGACGTGGGTGCCAGTGGGGTAACGGGCTTCGATGTTTTCCCATGGGTTCTTCTGCATCTGCTTGATGCCCAAGGAAACGCGCTCTTTCTCTTTGTTGACGTCCAGGATCTGCACCAGCAGGTGCTGACCGATGACGAGCACTTCGGAAGGATGGTTCACGCGGCCCCACGACATATCCGTGATGTGCAGCAAGCCGTCCATGCCATTGAGGTCCACGAACGCACCGAAGTCGGTGATGTTCTTGACCACGCCGTCCACTTTGTCGCCAATCTTGACGGTTTCAAGGAAACGCTGACGTTGCTCGGAGCGCTCGGCTTCGATGACTTCCCGACGGCTGAGGACGATGTTCTTGCGCTCGTCGTTGATTTTGACGATCTTGAATTCGTAAACGTTGCCCACGTATTCTGTGAGGTCCTTGGGAGGAATGATGTCGATCTGGCTGCCGGGGAGGAACGCTTCCACGCCCACGTTGACCATGAGACCGCCTTTGACCACGGCCTTGACCTTGCCTTTGACTAGGCCGCCTTCTTGGAACACTTTGACGATCTTGTCCCAGTTTTGCTTATGGGCGGCTTTCTCCTTGGAGAGCACGACCATGCCTTCGTCATTTTCCAATTTTTCGAGGAGAACTTCGATTTCGTCTCCTACTTGGATGTCTTCATCTTCAAATTCTGCGGAAGGAATGACGCCTTCAGATTTGTAGCCGATGTCCACCAGGACGACTTGTGGCTTGATGTCGATGATCGTTCCACGAACGATGCTGTTTTCGCGCAGGTCTTTGTGACGCGCATTGATTAATTCCCAGAGTTGTGCACTCATATTATGTTATACTAGGTTAGATGTTAGGTTGTGACGTTAATATATTTCCGACGTTTGCCCCCAGCCGAGGCGGATCCCTTGGGAGAAATGATGCGCCATCACTCGATGTCGCGTTTCCACAAGCTCACCACCTCAAGCGGACTTCCATGGGGCACCAACAGAGTCCGCATACGCTGAAAATAGAGGGCGGATGATACCGGGACGAGATGGGGTGGCAAGAGGGAAATTTGAAGACAGAAGAAAAACTTTGAACCGTGATGTTTGAACGCAAAACTCTGAATGACGGGGCACGGTGGATGGATTGGGCTATCGAGATTCAGGAAGCAGCTTATTTCTGGCGGGAAAGCTGGAATGAGAAGAGGAATTCATGACCACCTTCAACCCAAGTACCCACCCAGCGCTCTCCAGTGTAGGCCCATTTTGCGAGGACTTTTGAACTTGGTTGACGCTCGGTATTGACTCCCTCGAACCAATGCTCCTGCGATGCTCCTTTGATTAAATAGGGGCCATTTCCACCATGGATTTCTAAAACCATTTCACCTGGTCGGAGAACAACGATCCCGGACAATTCCTCAGCATCGGAGTCCGAACATAGAAATTGAAAATTTACGTTATCAAAGCGTTGAGTGGTGTAAGCTGGCATCATTCGTAATAGTGGGTTACCTCCGTCAGTTCTTCCGCTGGCTCCGGCAAAAAATCCAGCACATGGATCATCGGCTAGGTGCGAGCTTCCTGAGATTTGCAAATACTTCCGAGGCGGGCACGGCACTTACGGCCCCTGCCTCAAACCGAGCAATGCGGTTCACAATCTCTGATTCCCACGCGGCATCGGCATCCAGGTCTGACTCTATGCTCACTAGCAATCTGTAAGCCAACTCTACACGCTGGTCTGGAGGGAGCACGCGGGCATCATTTGAAACAAGATCAAGAGTTAGAGGCATAATGGACACGATAGTTAGAATGTCACCTATGTCCAGACGGATTTAGGAGCATGCAATAGGAAAGAAACTTTGAGATTTGAACAGTGAACGCTGAACTTTGAAGGACGATGTGAGGGGAAGAGAAGTTGGCATATCTTTCGTATTTCGGTTGAAAGCTAAAAGGTCAGTGGCTCCGCCTTGAGGTGTGAGGTCGTTTTCCTGGCTTGCATCTGGCGGTGGACTGCGCTCAGCTGCGGTTATGGCTCTTTCTTTTCCTACGCTCATTCCTGGGCTCCGCAGTCCTGCGGAGCAAGTCGGCGGCATCGTCTATTTCGGACGGATGCTGGATAAAATTCGTCTCCACGCGCAGGGCGCGTTGCCGGAGGGTTGGCATGCGCAGTTAGGCTCGGCGGCGGTGGGCAGCTTTGATTGGCGCTGTGGCGTCTTTTTGAAATTAGACTATGACGCGCTGGTGGCTAGGGTGTTAGCGGGGGGCAGTGATGAGGAGTGTCTGGCCTGGGCTTATGCTCAGGGGCGGCAGCCGACGACGGAGGAAATAGAGGTGTGGAATGCCTTTATGAGCAAACGCGGCTGGCGAGATGCGGGCACCACACGCCTCCATGAGCGGCTGGCAGAGATCGGACTGGCACCAGATACGGTGCAGACGATGTTTGAATTTATCGACTTGGATGAAGGTCGGCTGCGGATTTAGGCGCCCACTTGCTCGCTGAGGGCGGCTAGGCGGGATTTTACCGTGCCGTCCCAGACGTGGCTGCCTAACTTGATGCGCATGCCGCTGATGAGGTCAGCGTTCACGCGGTATTCGGCGGTCACGTCCTGGCCATACTTGCGCTTGAGTTCGATGAGCACCACTTCTTGCTCACCAGGGTTCATGGACTGGGCGCTTTCGATCACGGCATGGCGGGCGGCCACTTCCATCCGCAGTAGGCGGTGATAGGCGGTCAGCGTGGCGAGGTAGTTCCGAGGCTTCTCGGTGGCTAGCTTCTGGGCCACGGCGGTGGCGAATTCGCTGTTGATTTTGCCGTCACGCACGGTGGCACGGATCAACTGGCGGGCGGTGCGCAGGGCGTCTTTGGGGATCTTCATAACAGCGGGAAGCGGGTGCGGAAAGGCGGCTAGTTTAGAGGGCGATCTGGGCCAGCGCTTCTTTACTGATGCGCTCGTGGTCGTCATTATTCAATACTTTGCCGGTGACTTTGGAAGTGGTGGCAATGACGAGGCGGCCAAATTCTTGTTTTAGTTCCCCTAGCACTTTGTCGCGCTCTAACGAGGTGGCTTCGCGAGCCTTGGCCACGATACTGGCGGCCTCGGAGATGGCTTGCTGACGTTTGGCTTCGCCCACGGCGTTAGCCGCATCGCTAGCTTCTTTGACGATACGGGCGGCATCCGCATCCGCCTTAGCGCGGATCTCCGCCGCCGTGGCGTGCGCAGATTCCAGGTCGCTGGCGATCTTCTTGAGGTTGTCTTCGCCCTCAATGATGCGCTTGCGACGTTCTTCCAGAATGGCAGTCACGGGGCCGAAGGCATACTTGCTCAGGACCGTGTAAACGATGAGAAAAATAATGATCTGGGCCAGCAGTTTGCCGTAGTCGATCCCCAGTTGTTCAAGGATACCACCAGAGGCGGCTTCTGCAGAGGCGTTAGCAAGGAGCGGGAGGAGCATAAAAAAATCGAGTGCGCGGGCGCAGTTAAAATTGAAAGACGGAAGAAAGAGAGACTGACCGAAGGAGCGAAAATTTGCCTGGAAGCGGCGGTCTGTTTGAAGTCACAGCCCGCCGCTCACCAGAGCGGGGGAGCTTATTTAGCGGCCTTGGAGCGCGAGCACGAAGGCGTAAATGGCCACAGCTTCAGCCAGAGCCATCCCGATGATGGAGATGGTGAGGATGTTGCCGAAGGCACCGGGGTTACGACCGACTGCGGAGGCGGCTCCGAAGCCCACGAGGCCGATGCCGATACCTGCACCCGCACCGGCTACGCCGAGGGTAAAGGAACCGTTGAGTTGTTGGCAGACCTCGCTGAGGACATTCGCGTGATTGAGGATTTCAGTTAGCATGGGATGGAGTAGGGTTTAGTTTGGTTTTGTGTTTCGGCCGCTTACCCACTGACTATGCATGGTCATAAACGGCAAATTTTTCTGTGAGGACGTTAGTGACCGTGGGCGTGATCGCCTGCGTCTCCGTGGTCTTCATGGGTGGTGGAAAGTTGGATATACACAGCCACCAGTAAGGTGAAGACCATGGCTTGGAGCACACCGACGAGGAGTTCCAGGAAGTAAAATGGAATGGGCAGGGCCACGCTACACAGGAAGCTGATGACGGGACCACCGCCCACGAGGCTGGACATGGTGTGCAGCAGATTTTCCCCAGCGAAGAGGTTTCCATAGAGTCGGAAGGCAAGTGACACGGGGCGGAAGACGATTGAGAAAATTTCAATGAACCCGACGGCTACGAAGATGGGCATGAGTGCATATTTCATAGTGCCAGAGACACCGCCTTTAGGCCCGAAGGTATGGGAAATGAAGCCCATGAAGCCGAGTTCTTTAAATGTGAGGATGGCCCAGATCACCATGGCCACTAAGGCCATGCCGACCGTCATGTTCATGTCTGCCGAGGCGGGACGCAGCCATGGGGTGGAGATGCTATTGGTGCTCAAACCCGCGCCCACATGATGCGCACCACCGATGGTGCCCACGCCAGGGAGGAGGCCGAAGTAATTAGATACGAGCGTGAAGACGAAGATGGTGCCGAGGAGTGGAAAGGCCTTGGGAGCTTGTTTAGGGCCAACGATGTTGACCACTTGGTTATAAAGGAACTCCACGAGCATTTCCACGAAGTTCTGTTTCTTGCCAGGGATCAGTGCCCGCTCTTTCATCGCGGAGCGCACGAAGGCGACGATGATAACGCAGACCAGCACTGCTACGAAAATAGAGTTCGTGAGACCTGGCACGCCCATGATGGCCTCCGCTTTACTGCTCACTCCATGATGCTCTACCGCCGCGGGTGCGGCGGCGGCAGCAGCGACGGCACCTTCATTGAGAAAGGCATGAGCTAGGGAGGTGATGGAGAGTAACGACATGGGCAGATGTGGTCAAAAATGGGGTGGATGGAAAGCGGCTCCAGCAAGCCAGGAAGCGGCACTAGACGCATTTTCACCATGCTTAATAAGCGAGATAATCCTGGTGGAAATGAGGCGGGCTTCATAATCAGGGAGGTTTCCCTCGGCAAGTTCTATTTGTGAAATTTTTCACAAGCGGCCATCGGGGCAGGCTTGACCGTGGCTGGGCGGCGGTTTACGGGAGCGACCATGAAGCCGTTTCCTTGCCTGAATCTTGATCCCGCCGCTGTGCCGAGCCCTGCCTTTGTGGTGGATCTGGGTTGCCTCCAGTATAATTTAAGAGTGCTGGAAGACATCCAGCAGCGGAGCGGGGGCAAGATCTTGCTAGCGCTGAAGGGCTTCGCCATGTGGCGGACGTTTCCACAGATCCGCAAATCCCTGGCGGGCGTGTGTGCCAGCGGGCCGTGGGAGGCGCGGCTGGGGCATGAGGAATTCGGCAAGGAGGTGCATGTGTATGCGCCGGGCTTTACGGATCGGGATCTGGATGAGCTGCTGCCCATCGTGGATAAGATCAGTTTCAATTCTGTGAGCCAATGGCGACGGCACAAGCAACGCGTGTTAGGCTACGAACGGAAGATCGACGTGAGCCTCCGCGTGAACCCCGAATGCAGCACGGGCAAGGTGCCGCTCTATGACCCGTGCGTGGCGGGGAGTCGGCTGGGACAACTGACGGCGGCCATTACGGAGGAGGATCTGGAAGGGCTGAGTGGGCTGCATTTCCACACGCTGTGTGAGCAGAATGCGGATGCACTGGAGCGCACGCTGGAGGCGTTCGATGCGCGGTGCGGGAAATGGATGGGGCCGCTGAAATTTCTGAATCTGGGCGGCGGGCATCACATCACCCGGGAGGATTATGATGTGGAGTTGCTGGTGCGCTTGATCCGGGAAACGCGTGCCAAATATGATGTAGAAGTTTACCTGGAGCCAGGGGAAGCCATCGCGTTAGGGACAGGCGTGCTCGTGGGCACGGTGGTGGACATCACGGAGAACGCGGGGCCCATCGCCATCTTGGATCTCAGCGCTACTGCGCACATGCCGGACACGCTAGAAATGCCGTATCGGCCAGACATCCGAGGCGCCGGGGAGGCGGGGGAGTTCGCGCACACTTACAAGATTGGGGGACTGAGTTGCCTAGCAGGTGATGTGGTCAATATTTATAGTTTCCCCCACCCTCTGCATGTAGGTCAGCACGTGATCTTTGAGGATCAAGCCCACTACACCATGGTGAAAACGACGTTTTTCAACGGCGTGAAACACCCGTCCATCTGCACCTGGGAGCCGCAGCACGGGAAGCTGGAAGTGGTGCGGACCTTCCGCTATGAGGACTACCGGGATAAGCTCTCGTGAAGTTTTGACAAAGCCTCGACGGCTGGTCATAGTGCAGGCCTATCTCTAACCTCACATCTATTTTATATGAAATCATTGCTCCGCTCCGTCTGCCTTCTTATGCTCGTCTGCGTCAGCGGACTGCTTGCCCAAACTCCTGCCGCTCCCGCCAAAAGCACCAGCAAGGTGAGCGATGAAGAGACCAAGACGGGTTGGTGGGATTGCACGTTGCCGGGAGGAAATTTTACCGTGGGCATCGGCAAAATTTCCAGTGTTTCCATGCATCAATACATTGTGAAAAGCCCCACCCAGTCCACCTCCGCCGTGCCGCAAGCTACGCGCGTGTATGAGGTTAATGTGGCCTCGGATACGGCCATGGTGACGCGCTTCTATTTCATGGAATCCGCCTCGGACGGCGGAGCGCTCAGCAGCGTGAAGACCGGCATCGACCGGTTAGGTGATCTGGCGAATCAAGCCGCCGAGCGCACGGGCACGGCTAAATATTGGCAAATGGTGCAAAAAGATTATCCGCTGAGTACCCATGCGCACACCGTGGAGTTCCGCATCGAATCACTGGATGACCTAAACAAGCTCTATGGCAGTGTGAAGCGTAGTTGGCTAAGTGGCCGGGGGGCGAAGTTTACGATTACCAACGAGTAGCAAAATGACGCGCCATTGGGCCCCTCCCCCCGCTGTCAAGTTAAGCTAGCTTCCTAACTATCAATTTCAACCACGCAGCGTCACCACCTCCAGCGCCCGCAGAGCAGCGGTAGGGCGGCTGTCCAGACCCAGTTTATCGAAGATGTTAGCAAGGTGCCGTTTGATGGACTTTCGGATGGTTCCAGCGTGGCTTGAAGGCCCGGGCGGTGCGCAGACGCTGGCAAAGCAAGACAATGTTCATACCCGCGACCAACGCGCTGAGACTCATGAACGCGACATTCCGCCACGGACGCGCGCGCACTACGCCGGGGTTCCTGCCCAGACTGCGGAGGTCTGCTAGGCTCCGCAGCTTCAGCCGACCACTCTGAGGCGCCGCCCCCAGCCCAGCATAATTGCCCGCAAGTTAGAATTAGGAAACGCCAAGAGAGGGAACGTATGTAAATGGATGATCTCAGCACCGTAATGCATCCACAGCCGACCCCAACTACATCTTTCGACACGTTCGCATTCCTCCATCCAATCGGCTCCAGGTCAGGCCTTGTTCACGCAGAGCTTCAGTAGGCGCTGGGCTTCGGTTAGGAGAAAATCAGGCCGCATGAACGGCTCGTAGCTGATGTGTTGCCAACGGATGTGGCCCGTGGCATCCACGAGGAAAGTTCCGTGGAGCGGCTTGGACTCAAAGTCGTCATAGGCATCGAAGGCGCGGAAGGCGGAGAGGCTGACATCAGAGTAAAGCGGGAAGGTGACCGGGCTAGGTCCGTCCGCGCCTAACTGCACGGTTTCTGCCACCCCCAGCGGCGTATCCGTGCTGAAGGCTAGGAGCGTCAACCCGCTCTGGGTAAAGGCTGCGGCGTGCGGGGCAAAGGCGCGTAACTGTTGCACGCAATGCGGACAACCCTTCCCCAAGAAGCATAACAGCACATACGGCTGGCCGACAAAATCCGCCGAGCGCACGGCGTGGCCAGCGCTATCCGTGACTTGCCAAGTGGGCGCGGGCGGTGGGCTCCAGAGTAAGGGGCCCAGCGTGTCTAACGCGGGGTGCGGTCCGAGGTCCGCCGGGGCCGGAGCGGGCGTGCGCCAGTCCGGGCCAGGTGCGAGCCGTTGGAGGATGGGTAAATTTTCATCCCCGGAGGCGGCCACCGTGCGCAGCTTCGTCCACGCCTGCTCAGCGTCCTCCGTCTTACGAGCCGCGCGCAGGACTTCCACCAGTTGGGCACTCGCATGAACTTGCTGGGGGTTTTTGTCGTTCTGCGCGCGGGCGGCTTTCTCCGCAGCTTCCAGATTGCCTAACTGAAGATCCCAACGAATGGCGCGCGCCTCGGGCAAGGCGGAAATTTTCTTGCGCAGCTCCTGAGCCGTTTCCTTCCGGCCTTCCGCCACGGCTTGGGCGAGGTTCAGCTCCGCCAGGAGGTTGAGCGCGGTGGTAATCTTGGGGGTAAAAGCTGGTAGAGCTTCGGTTAGGGATTTGTTGATCGCGTCTGCTTTGTCCTCCTTCAGCCGCACCTTCGTTTCCGCTGCGGTCAACGCGTCCGCACGCTCCTGGCGTAGTTTGGCCACTCCTTCGGCCACTCGCGCTTGGGCGGTCTGGGCCTCCACTAGGGATCCTTTTCCATAGTGCGCTAAGGCCACTAAATGATCGCGCTGGATCTGCTCTAGCGTGTCCAGTCCTGCGTCTAGATAAGGCGTCTGGGCCAGCGCCAGAGCTTGATCCCAGCCTTCCCAGAGCAGCAGCGTTTCGATCAAACGCTGCCGTCCTAACGCGTAGGCGGTGCCCCCGGCATCCCAAGTCTGGTCCGGGGTCTCCGCTACTTTATGGGAGCGGGGAATGCGGGGCTCCTCCATCATATTCCGCGCCACCGTTAGGGAATCCTGGAGGCGTCCGCCGTGGTTCCAGTTTCGGATCATCCATTCACTGTTATGGGCGTAGTTGTGGATCTGATCCGGCATCGTGCGACGTTCTAGCATGTGGCGATGATCCACCCGCACGGAGGCTTCCTGCTGCCAAGCGGCATCCCCCCAGCGATGCAGGTCCGTGTAGATGTGCCCTGGCATGTGCCACATGTGGGCGATGTTCGGAGCGCTCGGCCCGCATTGGGCGGCATTCAGCGTCCCCAGCCGGGCTCCCTCCGCATCCCAGAGATGGATCAGGAAATGGTGCGTGGGGTGTTGCGGTTGCAGGCTCAAGATCTGATCCGCCAACGCCTGCGTGCTCAGCGGACTACTGAGCGGAAGGTTGCGCTTGGAGGAATTCCACCACGTTTGATACACTACGAACGCCTTGGCTTCCAAGTTCGTTGGTTCCCGCCGGGAGATTTCCTCCCAGTCCCGCACCACTTGTTTGGCTTGGTTTTTGCGCTCGTCGTCGTTCTTGGTTACTGCGAAATATTTCTCCACGCTGCGCAGCCACAGTTGTTCGATCTCAGTCGCCTTGCTGACATCTTTGATGCCTTGGGCAATGATCTCCCGGGCGCGCGGCTCATTTTCAACATTCGCCATGGCCATGCCCCAGTAAGCCATCAGGCAGGAGGGATCGAGAAACAGCACTTGCCGGAACGAGCGCTCGGCCTCGTAATACCAAAAGCCATGCAACTGCCCGACGCCTTGATCGAAGAACCGCTGCGCCTCTGCGGACTGGGTGCTCACCGGAAAATGCACATCCCCAGTGCCACCCATCAAGACCGCAAACCGCCGCGGCCCCTCCGCAAAGCTATCCCCATGGACGGAATGCCCAGGACGTTCCTGCAACACCGATTCCTCCGCCCGCGTGAGCCCTGGAGCGGCCAGCAGCAGGGACAGAAGAACGAGCGGAAACAAGGTAGGATAAATCATTCCTCCAGCCGTGCCTGCGCCCGACCTACTCAGCAATCTAGAAAAGATACTCAACCGCGAGTGCTCACTTCAACAGCCGGGTAACGCTGGTGGAGCCAAAGGCGGCAGGTTTTCCAACACCTTTTGGCCTGCCTGCGCCTACCCCAGCCTTCATTGAGGGGGAATTGAGGTGGCCCCCGAAAACTGTGTCAGGGGCTAAGTTATACAAATGTTAGTTGCGAGTGGGGTGCGCAGTAGATTCCAGCCATCGCGACATGGTTCTGCTTGAATCCACTCAGGCTTTGAACTACGAGTCAGGTCTTTTGCGTTTTGCTTTCATTGGGTTTTGGGGGGCTGGGTTTGTCTATCCCATCACATAACCACCATAAACGCATAACTTCACTACTGGCCCTAATTCCGAGTTCCACCTCAATCCAATTAGAGAAACGAACTCAATCGTGGCCGACCTCGGAGGCCTGACCGTGGATCCCGCCCTATCAGTCATGGTCCTCGAAATTCGGCCCTACCTCTACGCTGTCATTTGAGGATTAAGGAAGAACGTTGATGCCGAAGGCATCACAGCTTGTAGCCGGGGGTCTGAGCGGAGCGATACCCCCGGCTAATGGCTTTTGATGCCTCCGGCATCACTAGCACCTCAAACCGCAAATGACAGGCCAGAGCTAAGGAGTCCAGCCGGTGGGGAGGACGTAGTCTGGATGCCCGG
Organism: Verrucomicrobiales bacterium; assembly: GCA_043757865.1. Lineage (GTDB taxonomy): Bacteria > Verrucomicrobiota > Verrucomicrobiia > Verrucomicrobiales > V1-33 > JAGNEJ01. The sequence continues at coordinate 10,828 of JAYVOP010000269.1, forward strand.
TGAGGGATTTGTAGAAGCTGGCGCGGGTGGCTTTGAAGACCTTGCTGGCATCTTGGCTGTTCAGCGTGTTATCCCCTTGCAGGCTCCAGCGTTGGTAGGGCGAGAAGCCCGCATCGACCAGCCAGTAGGTGCTGTAGTTCTCCGCATTCAGCGTGGTGTCGCCTTTCCACAAGAGCACGTTGTCTGCGCGCACGGGGTCGAGCTGGCCGGTGAAGCCATTGAAGTCACTGCCCGTCCACGTCATGGCGCGGTTGGCGAAACTTTGATCCACGGGATACCCGGTGCCGATGAGGTTCTGCCCTGCCACCAGCGGACAAGCGAATGCGCTCTGGCGCACGTGGCCGATCTGGGTCGTGAGGACGGGGGCTGCCCGATGGTGGATGTAGAGGCCTTGGCAGGCTTCCAGCGCTAGCCCGTCTTGATCCGCCAAGGTGTTATCCCCTTGCTTTATCCAATGGATGCCGAGGCCGCCAGAGGTGAGGTCCGCCAGGAAATAGGTGACCCAGTGGGCAGCGCTAGCGGGATCGTAGAAGAGCACCTTATCGGAGTTGTTCGGTGTGCCGCCAGCGAGATACAAGGCGGGTGGGAAGAGCGCCCCGAGGGTGGGCGCGGCGTGGACAATGACGCTGGCTCCCACGAGGGCGTTGGCCGTGAGGGTCTGGGTGCCCGAGCCCACCGCCATGCTGGTGGCAGTGCTGCCAGCCACGATCTGCCAACGCTGCCCGGCATGCTCTCCGCTAATGACTTCCACGTAGTAGCTCTGGCCCAGGACTAACGCGTTAGCAAAATTGCCCGTGCCCACGGCGGTGGTGATGTCTAGGGCGCTGGGGGTATTGCTGTCCACGCTGCCGCTAAAGATTTCACAGTCCAGGAAGGGATTGCTGAAGGTCTCACAGGCATTGGTGATGGTGCGGTCCATCCAGCCTGCGGCATAGGTGCGGCTGATGGTGGCGGGCGCGGCTAGATCTAATTTCACGCGCACGAAGCCCTTGCCCCCCGCCAGCGCAGGGATGCTTTCCAAGTTAGCGTAGGTGCAGGTGAGGGTGCCATCTCCATTGTCCACATTGGTGGAAGTGATGGTGCTCACGGGCGTCCACCCACCGCCACTGGCGGAACTGAGCGCCAGATTACTGATGTATTCTAGGGTGTAGGTGAGATCGGAAATGGCTTTGGCCTTGGTCACGGTGGCATTGATGAGGCCGTTATCATCCAGCACCACTTCCAGCGGGCAACGGGGTTGCACGCCGCTACTAGGGTTCGTGCAGAAGGCGAACTCTTGGAGGTTATCATAGATGTCCCCATCTGGATTTTGGTTGGGGCCATTTTGTCCATCCAGGGGATAGCGCGCCTGCCAATCCGCCCAGGTGGTGGGTTTTGATTGGATTAACGGAATGTTGTTGTTGATCACCAGAGGGTCTCCGGGTGCCAGGGTGAAACTGAAGTAGTAGGGATTCCCGGCTCCGGTGTTGGTGGTGAGATACCCAGGGTCAGCAGGATTCTCTCCCGATCCCAGCGCATACGGATTCGGGGTCAGTCCCGTAGGATCAAAGCTGGCTCCGGCCACGGGGCGGGACGGATCTATGAGATAGCCCGCAGGTGGCGTGTAGCTAATGGTGTAAGTGCCGGGGGTGCCGTCCGTCAGGAAACTGTATTGCCCGCTGCTGCCATCCATGAGTATGGTGACCGGGGAAGGTCCACTGATGCTAATCGTGCCTCCGGGAATGATCTGTCCCGTGGCGGCATGGTAGATGTAGCCGGAGGGATCCACCTCATCCAGGAAGTCATTCCCTGGGGAATTTACTCCGGAAATGACAATCGGAATGGTATTGTCATTGGCTCCGACTACATCGTTAGTGCTGGTAGCACCGAGTGGGTCAATTTCCTGCACCACGTAGCTGCCGCTCGCGAGATTGCTGAATAGGTAATTTCCCGCCGCGTTGGTTTGAGTGGTGGCCACGATTGTTTCTCCGCTGTCCATCATGCCGTTGCCATTAAGGTCCGCATAGAGCTTCACCGTTACGCCGCCAACGGGAAGATCGGCGTCGGTGGGATTGCCGTCCCCATCAAAGTCGTCCCGAACCTGGCCAGAGATGGTGAAGCGTTGTGCCACATCATCGAGGAAATTACGTCCAGTGACATCGGCTCCGGAGAGAGTCACCGCCACGACGTTGTCGATGAGGGAACCTTGGACATCGGCTTCACTCGTGGCTCCGGCAGGATCGGTTTCTAGGACCAAGTATTTGCCATTTGGCAGTCCAGGGAAGCTATAGGCACCCAAGGAATTCGTGGCGGTGGTGGCAATCAATTGATCGTTACCATCCCACAGGCCATCGTTGTTGATGTCTGCGAAGAGTTGCACGGTAACTCCTGCCAGCGGGATGTCATCGAAACTAAAAGTGTTGTTGTTCGCAGGGCCGTCGTCGTAAACCACACCGCGAATGGCATGAGGCACAAGGCCAGTGTCGAGGAAGTCACGGCCTGTGATATTGCTGCCAGCGAGAGTGACAGGCACTCGATTGTCGGTCAGTGACGCGACCACATCGGCCGTGCTGGTGGTTCCAACAGGATCTATCTCGACCACCACATATTTGCCATCGGGCAGGCCAAAGAAGGTATAATAACCGCTGGCATCCGTGGATGTCGTGGCTAGGAAAATACCGTCGGATGGATTTCCAGAGCCATTCGGATCACTGTAAATGTTCATAATCACACCCGGGATCCCGGCATCAGGGGCTCCCAGATCTCCGTTGCCATCAGTGTCATTGCGGACCTGACCGGAGATCGTAAAGAACGGGGATTCATAACCGAAGTCCACGTTTGTGACGGCTTCGCCAGATGCCACCGTGACTACGGTGCTGTTGTCCAAAGTGGCGTCAGGGTCGCCCGTTTGAGTGGAGCCGACTGGCAGAGTAGTGATATCCACGGCCACGGTGAAGGTGCCAGAAATCAAACCTCCGAGGGTGTAAAGGCCTGAAGCATTGGTGGTTGCGAAGGGTTCATTTGCATCCCGGATGCCGTCGTTATCCCGGTCAATGAAGACCTTGACCCCCGGGAGTGGCAACTCGCCAAGGTCTTGGACTCCGTCACCATTAGCGTCATTCCAAACATAGTCGCCGATGCTGGCATTACCTTGGAGACCGAAGTCGGCTGTGGTCAGGGATTGTCCTGCAGCCAGCGTCACGGAGGTCGCGCCATCCTTGGTTGGGTCCGGATCACCGGTCACGGCTGTACCTGCGGGCACGGTTGCCAGATCAAGGGCCACCGTGTAGGTGCCGGGAACGAGCCCACTGATGACATAGGCGCCTGTGCTGCTGGTGGTTGAGAACGGCTCGTTCGCATCACGGACACCATCGTTGTTGAGGTCAATGAAGATTTTCACACCAGGGAGCTGACGCTCCGTTGGATCCTGGGTGCCATCGCCGTTGGCATCGTTCCAGATGTAGTCGCCTATGCTAGCATTGCCTTGGTAGCCGAAGTCCACATCGGTGAGGTGCTGATTGGCGACGAGGGTGACGGTGGCCACGTTGGGGGTGCCTACTCCGTCGAGGTCGTAGGTAGGAGTGACGCCTGCGGGCAGTTGATCCACCCGCACGGTGTGGGTTCCAGGGGTGAGGCCACTGATGAGATACGCCCCGGAGGCGCTGGTCACGGCGTTGGGTTCCCCGGCATCGAAAGAGCCATTGTCATCGGAGTCCACAAAGACGCGGACACCCACCAGCGGAGGTTCGGTGGCGGCCTGCACTCCACCGCCATTGAGGTCGTTCCAGACATAGCCAGCAATGGAGACACTGGTGATCTCAAAATCCTGATCCACTTGGTTGTCGGCCACGCCAGTGAGAGCATTGCCTGCAGCAATGGTCACCTGGATCACTTCTGGGTTCCCGCCATCGCGGTCAGCGTGTCCTACAAAGCCTACCGGATTGGTCTTGGTGATCTCATAGAGGCCTGGGAGCAGGCCGCTGTAGCTGTAGTCCCCCGTGCCATTGGTAGTGGCGGAAGTGAGCGTATCATCACTGGTGCCCAGGATGCCATCCACGCCAGCATAACGCAGGCTCATGGAAACGCCGGGCACTGCGGTCTCACTTGGTTCCGCAAGTCCGTTGCCATTGGCATTTTTAACTACGGTGCCAGCGAGCGTGGCCAGGACGGCACGGTAGCCGAAGTTTTTGTTGGTCACGTTGGCATTGGCCATTGTGAAGCTGTTGAAGCTGTCCTTGGCGGCATCTGGGTCCTCGGTCTGACCAAAGGAGTGATTCGGCAGGGTGGCCTGGTCCACGGTGATGGTCACGGCGGCGGTGCCGGGAACCCCAGCAAGGGTGAAGTTTCCGCTGGCATCAGTGAAAACAACGTAAGGCAGGCCATTCACGGTGATAGATAATTTGACCGTGTTCAATCCAGGCTCGGCTCCATTCTTGATTCCGTCCCCCGCAGTGCCGCCACTGGCTCCGTTGTCGTTGTAAATATTGCCGCTGAGGGTGAACGTGGAGGCGATCAGTTGGTAGCCAAAGTCCTGCGTCAGAACCGCCGCCCCGCCAGTGACCGTGGCGGTGCCAAGGCTGTCTTTGGTAGCATCTGGATCTGCGGTAGGCGTGGGGTTGTAGCCAGTGGGCAGGGTCGGCGTATCCACCCTGGTGTAGTAAGTCCCGTCTGGCAGACCAGTGAAGAAATATTCCCCCAAGGCATCCGTGACTTTGCTGTCGATGAGGATGGTGCGGGCGGCATCCGAGTAGAGGTTTACAACGACATTGGGGATGCCGCTTTCTCCATTTCCCTGGCTGCCGTTGCCGTTGGCATCGACAAAGATCGTGTCTCCGATGGACCCGGTGTTGTCCCGTCCGAAATCCAAGTTTTCCACTTCATTGCCGGAAGCAATGCTGAAGAGGAAGGAAACCGGCGTGGTCGTGGTTCCCAGCGAAGCCGGAATATCGGAATCTCCGGTGTTGTAGGCAATGGTATAGGTGCCCGACGGTGGGAGGAAGACATACATCCCGTCCACATCGGTTGTAGTAGTCCTGCTGACTGGCACTCCGTTGCGGTCGGTTCCCGTGAGGGTCGCAGTGACGTGCGACAGGATGGTTTCACCGGGATCGAGCACCCCATTACTGTTGGTATCCCAGAAGACATGGCCTTCCACTTTCGCTACTTCGAGGAAGCCGAAGTCGGCGGCGGTGTAGTTTTCTCCGGGGGCTAGGGTGACCGCTTTTTTCGTTCCGGTGCTGGCCTGCATCCGTGCAGGAATGCCGGGATTCGGGCTAGATGGGGGAGTCAGCACCTCCTGTTCTTCCACCTTCACGATGTAGTTTCCGGGAGGCAGATTGTCGAAGAGGTAAAGCCCGCTGGCATTGGTGGTGGTGAAGCCCAGGATGAGTTCACCGGCGTCCAGTTCGCCATTGTTGTTGGCATCGCCATAGAGCGTCACTACAGCGTTCGGCACCGGAATTTCTCCGCTGGAGTTGTTCTGGATTTTGTCCTCATTGAGGTCATACCAGAGGTAGTCACCAATGCTGCCATTGTAGTTATAGCCAAAATCGGCGGTGCTATAGTTGGTGGCAGCCAGGAGGGTGACATCGTGCAGCCTTGAGCCATTGGCTCCGCCGCTGACCAGAGCTACGCCCGCGGGCATGTCTGGATCGGCTTCGTCCACGTCCACGAGGTAATTGCCAGCATTGAGGCTGGAGAACAGGTAGCTGCCATTGGCATCCGTGCTGGTGGTGCTGACCAGGAGATCTCCGGCATTCACCGTGCCGCTGTTGTCTGCGTCAAAATAGAGACTGACAGTGATGTTCGGCAGAGGGCGCTCCGCCCCATCAATGAGGCCATCATTATTAGCATCCAGCCAGAGGGTATCTCCGATACTGGAGGCCGCAGCCAGGAGCGGTGCAGGCCGTAGTCCAAAGTCCGCCAGGGAATACTGTTGAGAAGCGACCAGCGTAGTGGTGTGGGAAGTGGGTGTGGTGGGCGCGTCGCCAGCCGGGACGGTAGCAGAATCATATCTCACCGTGTAGGTGCCTGGCGTAAGCCCATAGATCCGGTAGCCGCCAGCGCTGTCAGTCGTGGCGTTGGGCTCACCGATGTCGTAGCTGCCGTTTTCATTGGAATCCACATAGACCCTGATGTCTGGGATGCCCGGTTCGTCATCCCCATTGCCAAGAATGTTATCCACCCCATCCAGATCGAAGATCCCATCCCCGTTCTTATCCAGCCAGACGAGATCGCCCAGGCTGGAGGTGGTAGCAGTAACGGCGGAGGCCGTGGCATTCAACCCATTCGTATCCGTGATGGTAGCGATGTTGTACACGAAGGTGGCTGGTGCCGGGGTGTTCACTTTCAC
>JAYVOP010000270.1:0-17094 GCA_043757865.1 Verrucomicrobiales bacterium
CCCTAACTTCAAATCCTTCCGCACCCCAGTGCTCTTCTTCCTTGGAAAGCTAGATCTTTCGCCAGCCTAAAAACTCCCCCGAAATTCCCGTAGCGCCCCAAAAAACGGGGTAGTAGCATTGGACTCCCCAAGGTATCCTAGGCATTTTGTGTGCCCAGCATGGGCTCAGTCCGAGTGGACTTCAAGTCCCTTGTATGAAAACCAGAATCTGTCCTCACCCAGCGGTGCATGCTCACTGCGCGCAAGTCAGGGAATGGCTTCATCGTCATGGCTTCTTCTTCACGGATAGACTTTTCAGCAATCCCTCTGAGGTGGACCCCGTTGTTCGGCCAGCATTCGTGTGAAATTCCCTGTGCTGGGCCGCTTCCCAGCTTGATCCTGGAGCATTAATCCGCCGCACTGGCTCTGCGGTCGTGGCTGTGAATGTCGAAATTCCGCGCTCCGTCGGGGCCGGTTAGGTTGAGGTGGAGTTCGCCTTCCAGGCCGTAGAAGCGCAGTTTGCCCGTGCAGTTGGTGTAGGCAAAATCTCGCAGCGTGGTGAGGAGTTTTTCGATGGGTTGGCGTTTGAGGTCGGCCCAGTCGGCGGGGAGGGCTTTGAGGGCATCGTCCAGCGCGGTGATTTTGATTTGGCCGTGGGTGGTAGTGGCGAACTCTCCGGTGGCTTGATAGAGGCTGGTTTTATCCCCTTGGGCGATGATCTTACCACTGACCGGGCCCGTCATTTGGCAGTAGTTAGGCGTGAGCGCGGCGGTGAGCGCGGCCATGTCCAATTGAGTGCCAGTGAGCCAGCCGTCCCAGGATAAATTGTCGTCCAGATAGAGATTGAACTCGGCTTGCAGTTCCCCATGATAACCGTGCGCCCAGAACTTGGCATAGACGCCATTCTTATCGTAGGTCACTTGCAGGGTGACGTTGTCGATGCGGAGCTGCTTATACCGCAGCCAGTCGGCTTTGAAGACTTGCACGAGGTTGTTATCCTGGTGTTTGAGCGGGAGGTTGAAGGTAAGGTTGCCCTCGCTAATGGCCACCACGAGTTCCGTGCCTAATAGCGGCTTATAGAGTCCGGGCGGGACGGCCAGTTGGGCGTTAATTTTGCCTTCTGCCATGCTGGAGTCTGCCCCAAATGGGAGCGGGGGAATGCGCAACAGCGGGGAATCTTTGACGGTGGTGATGAGCTTGCCGTTGAGCGCTTTCAGGTGGTTCACCCGCCAGCCGGGGTTCGTCTCCACTAAATTTCCACTGGGCAAATCCTCATCGCCTAACGCGGTGATGAGTGAGGCCAGCACGGCGGACAATTTGGCCAAAGGCTCAGCGGGAGCCTGCGCGCGCAGCTGATCGACATAGTGAAAGAGGCTATCCCCGACATAGATCTTGGGATTCACTAACTCTACCAGTTCGATCTCACGGCGCATTAAACCAGCGAGGCTGAAATGGACAAAGTTCGTATCAAAGTCCGCCACCGTGGTGCCCACGCGCGTGCCGGGAACGTAAATATAGGGCAATTCCAAGCGCTGCGGCTCATCGCACTGGAGCAGGCCATCGAGCGTGAGGGGGATGTTCCGCAGCGTCTTTTGCGCCAGCGGCAGGAGGATTTCTGCGCCATCTGGGATTAAATGATGCAGATAAATTTTCGTGTTAGAAAACTCCAAATTTCCCACATGCCAATCCAGCGGTTGCGGCCCTAACATGAGTTCGGCAGGGGCGGCGGGGGTCAGCGGAGGCACGGCCAGATCTGCCGCCGGGAGCGGCGGGGCGTGGTCCGCAGCGGTGGCTCCTAGCCGCACGCGCGAGGCCAGCAGGCGCACCCGCTCAATGCGATGCTCCCGCCACAGCGCCTGCGGGTCCACGTCCACGCGCACGCTCTGGCCTTCATAGAGCGGAGGCGCGGTGGGCAGGTCCGGCGTGGCGATGTGGACATCGTTGAATGCTAGCTGCCAGAGGCCCGCCATGGTTTGTAGCTCTAGCTGGGTGGAGAAATCTGGCACCCCCGCGCCTAGCGCTTGGCCGTGGATCTGGCCATCCATGATTTGCAGATCATCACACTGCCAACCATGCCATGCGGGCACACCGCTGGGCGGCTCCACTGGCACGTTTGGCGGGGCTGGTGGGGTCAGCGCCTGGACATCCGCCCCGGTCAAATTCACCACGGGCTGCCGCCACTGGAAATGGTGCAGATGCTTGCCCGCCAGCATTTCCCCCCACCGCCCGGACACCGTGAGTTCCTCCCACGCCAACAGCGACTGCGCTGCGCCTGGACGTTGCACTTGCACCTCAGAAAGCGTCAACTCCGGCGGCGTGGGCGAGGTGATTTCCCCGTTTTGGATCGTCAGGTCGGCGGCCTCCGCGCGCAACGTCCCGGCTAAGGCTAACGCTGGCAACCAGCCCTGGAGGCCGAACTCCGTGAGCCGCTCCGTCGCCAGCCGCACCTCCGTGGGCTCCAGGTGAAACGTCCGCACGTGCCATCCGCCAGCGGGCAAGCCGTGCACGGCGGCGGTCATTTTCGGCAGACTCAGCAACGGGGTGCCACCTGCCTCACCGATGGAGAAATCCGTCAGGGCCAACTGCATTTCCCCCTGCGTGCTGCCATCCCGCAGGGAGGAAGTCACGTGCTGGGCGGAGAGCAGCAGGTGGCCGTGGCCGGGCGGCAGCGCAGGCAGCCACGGCAGGTCTTGGAAGGCCACCGCCATGGGGCCTAGCACCACGTCCTCTAACACCACGGATTCTACGGGTCGTGCCGTCGGAGCCACCGCCGCCGCAGCGGCCTGTGGTCCGGCTAGACCCAGCGCCCGCCAGAGCGCCTTGCCCGCCTGGGCGCTCAGCTCGCTGGTCTGGAGATGATGGATCGTCACCTGCTGTGTGGCCGCATCCGCAGAGCATTCTAACGTGATTTCCGTGGCCGCCGCCCCCGGCGTTTCCGCGTCCGGTTGCAGCTTCAGTTGCCGTAGGGAAATGCGCTGCCGCGCGGCCTGCCAACGGCCCCCGGCCAGCCGCGCGAGCGCTCCCCCTTGCCAATTTAACACCAGCGCAGCCGTTTCCCCCGTGGGGGTCAGCACTTCCACGGCGGCGTCCTGCACCTGCAGCCCGGTCAGATGGAAGCGCATGGGCTCCTTACTGGAGGCCGCCTGCGGAGCAGAGAGATCGTTAATGATGTCCGGCGTGAGGTGCAGCGCGAGCCGCTCCAGAGTCACCTCCCCCAGCTCCCCGCGCAGCATCCGCAGCGGGCTCACACTCAAGTGCGCCCGCGGCAGCCGCAGCCAGGAAACTTTATCTTTCCCGCTGATGCTCAGCCCTTGGACCTCGATGCCGCCCGCCCGCCATTCCACCTGCTCCACTGTGGCCGGAAAGGCTGGCAGCGCCCGCGCCAGGGCCAGCCGCACCAGGGCCAGCCGCAGCTCCCACAGCACCCCTAACGTCACCATGCCGAACAGCGCCAAGCCCCCCAGCCAACGCCCCCACCGCCGCCTCCGAGGCGGGGCCGCAGGCGTGGGGGAAGGAGGAGCGGCGGCATTCATAATTCACTGGGAGCGGGGCCGCCTAGCCGCCCACCACCATTAATTTCCCCTCCCGCGCATCCAGACAACGATGCTGCAACCCCTTCTGAGATTGCTTAGAAAGATGCAAGGGCACCCCCCCGATGGTAAATCTTTCGTGCTCCGGCAGCTTCTTGACTAACATCCACGTCAGCGCCACCCAGCATTCCCCGGCCCGCTCCCCCTCCCCGCAGCGCACAAACTCCAGACTGGGCACCCGCTCCGCATGGGCCGCTGGCTCAGCCGCCCACCACCCGGTGAGCAAGGCAGAGAACGCATCTGTATATATAACACCACAACGCAGTCGATCCATCATCTGCCCTCCTTAGCGAGCATCCCGCCAGGGGTCAATCTGCAACTTTTCCCGCTCCGCTGTCCGTGGCCGCGGAACGCCACCCCTGGCACAAGTGAAATCAGTTTAACTCCCCCGCCGCATTCCGTTAGAGCCCGCCTGCTGCCGTGTCCCACTCGAAGGCCATTCCCGTTTAGTTCCATCCACCCATAACCTAATCATGAATCCGCGCCCTCGAACCCTCGAACCCTCGAACCCTCGAACCCGCGAACCCGCGAACCCGCGAACCCGCGAAGCAACCCCTCCGCTGGTGGCTTTGCCCAGTCCTGCTGATCCTTTACGTCATGTGCGTGCTTGCCCCGTGCTTTTAGCGTGGTGGCGGTGGGTAGCCAGCCTTCCCGAGGCTATCACCATCTACCGCGTGGACCTCTACACCATGCACAGCCAAGGCCCCTTTGCGGAGGGTATCGATAACGGACAAATTAGTTTTAATAACTTTGAAGACTGAGGTGGACCCCGTTGTTCGGCCCGCATTGTGTGAAATTATGCTATGGTGCTCATGGCTCTGGGTGGTGCTGGGCGTCGCTAGTTTCATTGGCGCACCCAGGAAAAGGATGCGGATGTCCAATACCTCTACCGGGAATTTCTATACCTTTGCGCAGGCACCGCATTTTGCTCCTGCGCGGGCTGGCACCCTGGAGGGCGTCTGTCATGTCTCACTGGGGTGCTGCATTCTGGGATGCCAGGACCCTGCTCCTTTCACCTCGAACCGTAAACACCACACCAAGAAAACCCCTTGATGTCTAATTAACCTTATCTAATCAATCTTATTATCCTAAGCGCATCTCCGAGCAAGTTTTCTGGCATGAAAACTATACTAATAAATAGCCGGGGCAGGCGGCTAGCCTGCATCAGTCCGCAGGGTTTATTACCGATCATTTAAATGATCATAAATCGCTTACCTATACGTTAGGGGCTGCCTGACGTGCGCGCGGCAGGTTGGGTCGGCGGTCACGGCTGCGGTAGATGGGGTGTGCCGGAGCGCCGGAAATACCAGGCGCGCTTCTGGGATAAGGGGCTCCCAATGGGCTGTGGACGGACGTGGCGCGCACTACCGTAGGCCCGTAAATGATGCTTCGGAGCAGGGAGGGAGCATTCCCGCTGGGCCAGAGCGGTGGGGTGGGGGAGGCGGAAATTTGTCAACGCAATGTAAAATCTCTGCTGGGCAATGTTTCTGGGCTTATACTCGGCCCGTGAACCCGCATCCTTCCCGTCCCGCCACCCTGCCCCGTATCCTCATGATTGATGATGACCGGGAGTTGTCGGACTTGATCTGTGAATATCTCACACCCATGGGCTACTCCATGCAGGCGGCTTACACGGGGCCGGCAGGGCTGGAACGCGCCCTGGAGGAGGAATGGCACGCCATCATTCTGGATGTGATGCTGCCGGGGATGGATGGCTTTGCGGTGCTGCGGGGCATCCGCAAGGTCAGCAATGCGCCAGTGCTGATGCTGACGGGCCGGAGTGATGAGACGGACCGCATCGTGGGCTTGGAGGTGGGCGCGGATGATTATTTACCCAAGACGTTCTCCATGCGGGAGCTGCTGGCGCGTCTGCGGGCGGTGACGCGGCGGGCCGCTAACGTGCAGCCTGCGGGCGCGGATGCGCGCAGTGTGGAGATCGTGATCGGGGAGCTGCGGGTGAATGCGGACACGCGCAGTGCGGTGCTGGGGGCCACGCCGTTGGCGCTGCGGCCAGTGGAGTTCGATCTGCTGCTGGCGTTGGCCCAGGCGAAGGGCCGGGTGCGCACGCGCGACTGGCTCTTAGAAAATATCCATGATCGTGAGTATGAGGTCTTTGACCGCAGTATCGACATGCACATTTCCGCGCTGCGGCGGAAGCTGGGAGATGATCCCAAGGCCCCGCGCTACATCCGCACTTACCGCAGTGCGGGCTATATGTTGATTGATCCCGCGGCGTAAATTTTATGAAACTCCGCCTTCCTTTATCTGCGAAAATCACGGGCCTCTGTGTGCTGAACCTAGCCGTGCTGGTGGTGCTAGCATTGCTGCTGATCCAACGTTTCTGGGGCATGAGAATGATGCCCACGCTGCGCTCTGAGCAACTGGACACGGTGGCGGGGGAGCTGCTCCCGGCATTGCAGGCGGACTCTAGTGAGCACTGGGAGGCGGCCTTGGAGACGGCTTCCCAGCGGTATGGGGTCACTTTATGGCTCTTTGGCGCTGAGGGGGAACGGCTGGCGGGGCCAGATGAATTCATGCCGGGGAATGTGCATCAATTCGTGACCGCAGGCAGGGGGCAGCCGCGACGCGGCCCGCCGCGTCCGCCGGAGTTCGAAGGGCGGCCCCCGGACGAGGAGCCGCCGCCCCAAGAGCACGCGTCCGCCCCCCCAGATGTCTCTGCGGACCGGACGGTGCTCAGTTCTTCCCATGCCTTCTGGGCCTTAGCGCGGGGGCACCTGGACCACGCGAACTGGCAGGGGAGGGTCTCGCTGGTGGCGCGTTCGGATTCCCCCACTGCGCGGGGATTCTACATCAATGAGCGCCCGCTCTACTGGACGTTAGCGGCCATGGTGCTGGCCAGTGCGGTCATCTGGCTGCCCTTCGTGCATTCCCTGACGCGTCTGCTGCGGCGGATGCGGCACACGGCGGAACGCCTGGCGCAGGGGGATTTCAGCGCGCGGGCGGAGGAGCAACGCACGGATGAACTGGGCGCGCTGGGCCAGAGTCTGAATCACATGGCGGACCAGATCGGCTCATTAGTCGAGGGCCAGAAACGACTGCTGGGCGACATTGCGCATGAGCTGTCATCCCCCATCGCGCGGATGCAGGCGACGGTGGGCATCCTGGATGAACAAGGGGTGCATGAGCATCAGCACCGCTACATGCAACGTCTGGAAACGGAACTCCAGCACATGGGCAAGCTGGTGCAGGAGCTGCTTTCCTTATCGAAGGCCAGTTTGCGTCGCTCCGTGGAACTGCGCCCGGTCACGCTGCGTGCCCAAGTGGAACGCGCCATCGAGCGGGAGTGCACCAATGGCGAGACCATCGAGGTCAATGTCCCAGCCCACCTAGTGGCCCTCAGCGATCCCGAGCTACTCTCCCGCGCCATCGGCAATGTCCTGCGTAATGCCATCCGCTATGCCGGGAAATGTGGCCCCATCCAAGTCAACGCCACCACGCCGCAAGCGGGGCAGATCCTGATTTCCATCACGGATCAAGGCCCCGGCGTGCCCGCCTCCGCGCTGCCGCATCTCTTCGATGCCTTCTACCGCCCGGACATCGCTCGCACGCGGGAAACGGGCGGCACGGGCCTGGGCCTAGCCATCGTAAAAACGTGCATCGAGGCCACCCACGGCCAAGTCAGCGCGCATCCCCGCGCCAGCGGCGGCTTGGAGATTCGCCTCACGCAGGAGGCCGTGTGAGGGCGCAGCATCATTCCGGCCCGTGGTCCGCGCTCCAGGGGTGGCTCCAGTCCCGCCCGCCGTTGCGGGTGGTTGTCTGTGATGTCTATGGCACGCTGCTGCATTGCCAGGATGCGCCTAACCGCGCGGCCCAGGGCTTGATTCAGGAGGGGCTGGACACGCTGGTGGCGCACGCGCACCAATGCGCCACGCGGCCCTTTCCTGAGGTGGATGAGATCGCGCTGTGGAGGGCATTGCGGCCAGAAATTACCTCGTGCGCGCAGTTGGCCCGGCAGGCCCGGCATCATGCGCGGCGGATGCGGCACGCGGTATTAGCACCGGGCGCGGCGGAGTTCCTACTCAGTTGTCCGCTGCCGCTGGCGCTCTGTTCTAACGCTCAAGCGGCTACGCTGATGGAGCTGCGGCTGGCCTTGCGCGCGGCGGGGCTGCGCCTGAGGCGCTTTGCGCTAGAGCGCTCGTTTCTTTCCTATCAACACGGCACGGCTAAGCCGAATCCCTGGGTCTTCGCCCATTTAAATGAACTGTGGCCCGGACCCGCAGCGGAGTTGCTGATGGTGGGGGATCGGCTGGATAATGACATCCAGCCCGCCTGCCAAGCTGGCTGGAGCACGTGGCACCTCACGGAGCGCGGACTTTAGTCCACGGTGTCGGCTCGGTGCTAACGAGCCGCAGACTTCGGCAGGTTGGCGTCGGTGCGCCAGTTGTCGGCTACGATTTCGTAGAGGGTGACGTAGGCGGAACCGTTCTTTTCTTTGACCCAACGCAGGCTGACGACGGGATAGGAGGTGGAGCCGAACTGTGCGCGGTCGCCTAGTTTGCTGATGAGGTCCGTGCTGTTATCGTCAACCCAGACGGTGTTCGGGTAGTTGGGGACGGGGGGCTCGACGGTGAGGCAAATTTTGCGCTCGGGATTGGGCACGTCCGTGCCGAAGTAGTGGGTGCGGTGGAGGACGACGTGAAAGGTGGCGGGCTGGGTGGTGTATTTCTCAAAGAACTTGGGGAGTTGGAGGTCTTTGAATTCCACGAATGAGCGCCAGTCCACTTTAAAGCCGCCCGCCATGGATTCCACGGACACGGGGAAGGCATGATCGTTGCCGCAATCGACGTTGAAGAGATGAAAGCGGCTTTTGCCATTCGGGGTGGTGGTGCTGGTAAGATAGTCAATGGAAGCGGCCTTGATGGGGCCGTCCGCGTGGTTGGCGTAGTAATCGCGCATTTCCTGGAGGAGGTTCTCGCCATGCTGGGTGAGTTTGGCGCGGGCTTGCCAGTTAGGAGCGCTGAGAAAGGCTTTGAGTGCCGCCCGAGGCTCATTGAGGAGGCTGGGTTGGGCGAGTTCTGGGGAGGGAGCCAGCGGGTCATCCGTGCGATCCGCAGCGGAGGGGGTAGCCAAGGCGGCGGGTGTAACGGTGGTGCTAGGCTCCTCATCCCGGATGATGCGGGGCACGGGCGCGGGTGGCATGGGCAAGGCGTGGGGAATGCCCACATGGGCTGGCAAGGCGGAGGCTGGGGTCACGGGCTCCTCGGGCGGGGAGGGGGGAGCGCTCGGTTCCGCCGTATCCAGTGGAGCCACGGGCGCAGAAAGAGGTGCCGAGGGCTGGGCGGACGTCTGTGCCATCAACTCAGCAGCTTCTTCTGTAGTCAGCGACACGTGACTGGCCTCTTGATAGGGCGCGGCCACCGCGGGGGCGGCGTGCTTGAGTTTCCAATAAGCCATGCCGCCTCCGGCTAGTCCGAGCACCCCAATCGTCAAGCCCACGATGAGTAACGGAGAGCGCTGCGAGCTAGGCTGGCGGGGATGTTCATAGGCCTCCGCCGGGGCTGGAATAAATGGCACTAACGGAGCCCCGGCGTGCGGTGCCGGGGGCTGGCTAGCAAACTCTGCACCCCAACTGGCGGCTGCGGGCACAGGAAAATTTTGCTCCACCATGGGTGCGGTGGTGGGGGCGGGTGTGGTCCACGCGACAGGGCTGTCCCATTGGGAAGGCGCGGGATCGTTAATCTCTGGAGCAGGCTGCGCAGTGGACGCCTGATGCGCGTAATAATAGTCCGCATATTCCTGGCTCTGAACTAACGGAGGTGCCGTCATGGTGGCTTGGCAATAGGGGCATGGTCCCGTGATGCCTTCCAGCGCCACAGGGATGCTGAGCATGGATGTGCAAGACGTGCATTCAAAGGAATACACTTCAGGTGGGGAGGGCAGCGTTCTGGTCATAGCGGTGGTCGATTTAAACGAGGTTGATTCAGTAGTCGGCAGCTTAATGGCAGATTCCACGGAATACAATTTCTAGATTTGACATAAAATAGTAAAGATGTCCAAAGTAATTTTACAAGGACATTGGCCGCTCAATTTCTCCAAACCAGTGATTGCTCATCGGCGGTGGCCTCCTACGTTCCGCGCTCTTTTCCGTTCCATTCTAGCTTATCTTTCCCTTTTAAACATGGCTTCCAAGACCAAACACTTTCATTTCATAGGCATTTGTGGCACCGCCATGGGAGCCGTGGCCGCGGCCATGAAAGAGCGTGGCTTCAAGATCACGGGCTCTGATTCTGCGGTCTATCCACCCATCTCCACATTCCTCGAAGAACGCGGCATCCAGCTCTACAAGGGCTACCGCGCGGGGAATATCCCGGAGAAGGCCGACGTGATCGTGGTGGGTAATGCGATCAGCCGGGGCAATGAAGAGCTGGAAGAAGTGCTGGTCCGCAAACTGCCTTACATTTCCCTGCCGGAGGTGCTCAAAGAGCAATTCCTCCGTCGGAAACGGAACCTCGTGGTGACGGGCACGCACGGGAAAACCACCACCACCTCCATGCTGACGTGGGTGCTGCAAAAGAGCGGGAAGGAACCGAGCTATTTGATCGGCGGCATCCCCCGTAACTTCAGCGGTGGGGCGAAATTTACCGAAGGCGACTTCGTGGTGCTGGAGGGCGATGAGTATGACACGGCCTTCTTCGACAAGCGTTCCAAGTTCCTCCATTACCTGCCAGAGGTAGTGGTAATTAATAACATCGAGTTCGATCATGCGGATATTTTCAATAACATTGACGAGATCAAACTGAGCTTCCGTCGCCTCTTGAAAGTGGTGCCGCGCAATGGGCTAGTGCTGGTGAATGGGGACGAGAAACATTGTCTGGATGTAGTTACAGACTGCCCTGCCCCGGTCATTCGGGTGGGGTTAGGCACGCAGAATGATCGGCGGATCACAGACATCGACTACCAAGCGGACCACACGGATTTCACGATCAATGCGCAGCGGTATCGGGTGCCGATGAATGGGGAATTCAACGTGCGAAATGCGGCCATGTCCGTGTGTGCGGCAGAGTTTATCGGCCTGGAGCCGAAGAAGATTGCGGATGCGCTCAGCCATTTTAAAGGCGTGGCGCGGCGGCAGGAATTACGGGGAGAAGTGGCGGGCGTGAAAGTGATCGACGATTTCGGCCATCATCCTACCGCCATCAAGCAAACGGTGGATGCGCTGAAACGCCGTTACCCCACGGGGAAAATGTGCGCCATCTTCGAACCGCGCTCGAACACCACGCGACGGAATATTTTCCAGAAGGATCTGCCCATCGCGTTAGGGGCGGCGGAGATGTGCATCCTGGCTCCCGTGGCGGAACCGCATAAGGTGCCCGAAGCGGAGCGTCTGAACGTGCAGCAAGTGCTGGACGATATTGCCCGCATGGGCCGGAAAGCGTATCTGGAGCCGGATGTGGACGCGATCGTCAAACGTGCCATGATGCTAGTGGAGCCGGGGGACACGATTGCCGTCTTTACCAATGGCGGTTTCGGCGGCATCCATCAGAAACTGCTGGACGCTCTAGCTGCTAAGGAAGCGTGATCCTCACCCGCCATCGTTGCCATGATAGCGCGGACATCATCCGCCGCTGGAAGGCTGTGGCCAAGGCTGCCCGACTGCGCGTGCAGACGCTCTACGTCACGCCCTCGGGCGATCCGGTACTGTTCCTGGAATCGCGTCATCAGACTGCGGACGGACTCTATTTATCCGCCGGAGTCCATGGCGATGAGCCTGCGCCCGTGACGGCTATGCTAGAGTGGGCGGAGGAAAATGTGGCCCTGCTGCGGGCGGGCAGTTTCGTGATCGTCCCCCTCTTCAATCCCGTTGGGCTGCGGGCGAACACGCGCACGGATGAACACGGCACGGATCTTAATCGTCAATTTCACGATGCCACCCATCCTCACATAGCGGGTTGGTACGCCGCCATGCAGGGCCGACGTTTCCGCCTCTGCATCATGCTCCACGAGGACTACGATGCCCAAGGCGTCTATGCCTATGAACTCAGTGGCCGCAGCGGCCTAACCACCGCACCGTATCTAACTGCCGCCGCGCGCCACGTGCCGCTGGACCCACGTCGCACCATCGATGGCTTCGCTGCGCGCTATGGCGTCATCAGACCCCGCGTCCCGCACCACCTCCCCGGCCTGCCGGAGGCCCTGGTGCTCTATCAACAATATGCCCCGGCAGCCTTCACCTTTGAAACCCCGTCTGAGTTTAGCCTGCTAGAGCGCACCGCCGCGCATCGTGCGGTGCTGGAGGTGATGGGAGGTGGGTCCCGCATGACAGAACTGCAAAGGCAAGAGCATCAGGCTAGCTAAATCCTTAGGGTAAGTCGAGCTTTGATGAGTGCCCCTAACATTGGATAATTTTAGCCCACATAGACTATCTAGATAAACGATTTCTGAAAATAAATCTTGGCAATGTAACCCGTTAGGATACCCGTGCTTCCATGAATTTTCACAGCTAGCGGTATTACGGAAGGGCACCTCTAATAACTCTACTCTGCCAAAATGCTTTCGGTTCAAAATGGTTGGAAATCACACGATTTTGAGGTTCTTAGAGGTGCCCGGAATTATCTGAATCATCCTTGGCGCAAGGCTAGCGTGATTTTTGTCTGCTGGGACTAGGAATTTTCGGAACGTGGCAGTGTCCGTGATCGCGCCCGCGGCATAAGCGGCGGTGGGTATTTTTCCAGTGGCCGTAGTCGGGTGGTAAATCGCGCCGCCTCCGAATCCGCATCATACTACCACCCCCACTCAGTCATGGAATGGTTCGCTAGTGCGTTAAGATTGGCATCGCTTTACCATCCGCCAAGATCTTCGGACATCGGGGACATCAAGCCTCAAATGGGATTTATAACTAGAAGGGGCATTGCTTGCCTATGATCTTACGCTGCCCTCCACAGCTTACCCAGTTTCGTTTTCAAGGGATCATCCCGCCGGAAGGCCCTATAGCGCGGGTCAGAGGGGGCTCCCCCCTCCTCTGGAAGTATTCAACGGAAATGCAATCCATCATAGATTCCGCTTCGCCACCCATTTTGGCATTTTGGCCTGTGGCTATAGACCCAAAGGGGCCTGCGGCGCAAGGGCGGGAGGGGGGGCCAGGGTGGTCTGTGTCGGGGTGTAACTAAACGCCTCCAATACCCACTCACACATGACCCACCACGATCCGGCTCACAGAACAACACGGACACCTTATCTGGTAGCGGCCCTAACTGTTGCAGGAACTCCTCCTCCGCCCCCACGATCCCCAGATAAATTTTGCGGGTGCGCTCCCACAGGCCAGATTGCTTACACTTCTTCAGTTGGGATTCCAGCAGTGCCCGCCAGTGGTTCACAGCGGCTAAGTGGATAAAGCCCACCACAGGCGTGGCCTCATCCGTCAGCAGTGGACGTCTGGCATTGGCCCAGAATCGTTCTAACGCGGTGTCCCGGTAGATGCAAAGTTCCTGATGCCGCTCAAAGTCCGCCCAACTTCGCTCATACCCTGGCCCCAACGCTCCTCGGGCTATTTTGTTGGCCCACTCGCTGCGGGACCGCGTCCAATAGTGATTTAGTTGGAGGTGCAGCGTGGCCGCTTTATCATCAAAATGCTCCCCCACCAGCCTGCGGTTTGGAAACAGGGGGGCAGTATGCGGGTGCGGCATGTCAGTTAGAAAACGTGGCTGCACAATCACCTTACAATGCGGGTCCACATACGATGTTTGATAGGAGCCCAGTTGCCGCACAGGCTTCTGCTCATGCCCATCAGCACCAAACATCACCCAGCGCACCTGCAACCCGCCAAACTCTTCAAATGCCAACATGAGCTTAGGTAGCGATGGAGCTAGATTGGGAACGAAGAACTCATCAATATCAATGAACGCCATCCAAAAGCACTCCGCAGCATATTTCTCAGCTAGGTAAAGATAGGCCTTCCGTTGCGTCTCTCCCCCTTGCGTAGGGAAGTCCTCCACCGTCACCCATTCCTCCAGCCCAGCCTCGGCTACGGTCACGGCCAGCGGTTTAGCGCTGCTGTTATCTAGCAGGTAAAAGTGGCTCACACCTATGGAGCGGTGGTGCTGCACCCATTCCACCAGATAGTCATTCTCATCCTTACAGATGGCCCCCACCGCCACGTAGTGCTTAGGCGTCTCCAGCAGCCTGGCATCACAATCGAACCCACACACCGTGTGGCAGTAATTACTCCCGCGCTTCGGGCGCACCTCCAGCACGTGAGTGCCTGGGGCCAGCGTTACTTGGCGGGTGGTGTCATAGGCGGCATTCACCTGACCCACCGGAGCACCGTCCACGAGGAATTCCGCCGTGTGACAATACATGACCGAGCCATTGAGAAAGCCGATGACCCGCACCGGGCGCAGCACATGCAGCACCAGCCGACTGGGCGCATGGGCAGAGAGCGTCCAGTCACAGCGCAGGAAATTAGTCACCTCCTGCCCTTCATAGCCCAGCGCAGGTCCACAACCCAGTGCGCCATGGCCCACCTCCGCCTCCTCCACTAGAAACGGACAAGCCTTCTCTGCATTCACCTTCTCTGCATTCAATTTGGCATTGGTTTGCTCAGCGGTAAATACCTGCGCGGCAGACGGATACTTCATTATAAATTCCGCTGGACTGATCAGCCCCAAAATCTCCGCCCGGTGACTATCAAAATATTCCCATGTCCCTGCGGACCCCTCCTCCAGCAGCAGCGTGCTTTCGCCTCGCGTCAGAATCCCCACGCCCCAGTCCGTATCTACCGTTACCAGATGCAGATCCGCCCGCGTCTGCCGCAGCTTTACCAGCGATCAATACACCGTGCCATTCCAGTTGCCATTGGCAGGTGGTCCCCACACTGTCGTCTCCCCGGTGTGGGCAGCGGTGGGTGGGTTACAGTCATGCAGGACGATGGTGCCGCCTGGGCTCAGGTGCCGCAGGGCATGGGTAATATCTTGATCCACCTGCGCCTCCAGATGCAAGCTATCAATAAAGATCAGATCAAACAAATCCTCCTCATCTAAACTAGCAAAGAACGCATTCGACGACATCCGATGCGTTACCCCGCCTGCATTTGGCGCAGGGTCCACTCCCGTCTTCCGCAGGCTATTCACTTGGGCAATGCACTCCCCGCTGCCCAGCCCTATTTCCAAATAATTCTTGTAGCCGTGATGCTGGATCAGGCGGTTGATGATTTCGTAACGATGCATATTCTTTAAAACGCTGAGGTGCCAGTTTTACGATGGCTCGGCTTAGGGCGGGGAGATTTTTCAAAAACCACCACAGAGTCGTAGAAAGTCATTGAGAGCGTGGACTCTGTGAATCTAGTCACCCCGCTGCCTTGCCGAAGATGCCAGCCGTTCAACTCATCGATCAACCGCTTGGCATACTGGATGAAGGTGCCAGGGCTTTGCAGGCCGCCGCCATACTCCTCCCAGTAGGATGTGTGGCAGTCTTCCACCAGATACAACCCAGTAGGCTTCACTGCACCTATCAACTCCTCATAGGAAATGATCTGCTCCGTCATCTGGTGTCCTCCGTCGTCGATGATGATGTAAAGGGACCGTGCTCCTGGACAAGCTGGCGGAGAAAAGCCGGGTCCGCCTGATTCCCAATCACGATGGCCGTGTGCTCGTCTGCAAATTGTTGACACCGCTGGTCCACATCTACTCCCACCAACTGACATCCAGCGCCAAAATACGCCTGCCACATCTGCAAGGAACCTCCCTGGCTCCCCCCTATTTCCAGCACCTTGGGGGACCTCCCCACGAAGCACTCAAAATGGCGGCTATAGATCTCGAAATAATGCTCCCACTTGTGGATCAAGCGGCCAGGATTGTTCTCGAAATATTCTCGGAGGGTGGAGTCTTTATTCATTTCAAGCATGTGAGACTGAATTTAAAATCCATGAATATCAAGCTGATAAAATGAGGGGTGAACATACTAGCTGCGTTTTAATTGTAAGCCCTGTTTTATCCCAAATGCTAACAGTAATAAAAATCCACAGGCACCACTAAATACTTTAAGGTTGGCCAGCCAACCTTCGTTCTGTTTTAATTTGCCATCATTTTGCCCGCTAATTGGATGATCCACGAGAACACCATTGTTTAAAAGTTGCACTTTACTGGTGTCCTCTGGTAAGGGAAGTGCGAATGGAGGAGACGTCGAGGAGGCACTGAGGGGCGATGGGTGATTTTTTTGAAAGGCTTCAACGGTCATCCCTTTAACGGCTGTTTGGACGTCAGATTCTATGCTGCACTCTCCACTTGCATCTATTTTAAGTGACAAACCAGTTACTGAAAAATCTGAATGATCAATATCTTTGTCCCCCTGAGCGTTCCAAAAGATGCTGATTCGATAATCTCCCTGTGTAAGTTCGGATAGTGTATTTGCACTGATCTTTTGAGTGATGCGCTCTCCAGGTCTCCAAGTAAAATCGTAGATGGAGGAGTTCACCAATTTTTTGGGCGAAGGAATCGTAAAACGCCCAATTTTTTCCGATTCTACCACCACGGTATAGCCACGATTTACACTATAAACCGAAAGAGGAAACTCTACATTGGTGGAGTTCTCAATGGTGAAAAAAATCTCTCTGACCCCTGTCGGTAGATAATCAATTTGGGGAATTATGGGGGCAGATATTGACTTACATGCCATAATATAAGAGTATATTAAGCATAAAGTTAAATTTTTCATCTCACTTATTATTGACAAGGGTAATAATCGTCAGATTCGTCTTCCGTCGACGCTTTCCACAGTGGGTGGTCATGGCACTCCTGGGTCTCCTGTTTAGATTCGTAAGCAGGATCTGGGTCATCTGCCGCCTTCCAACCCCTGGAGGATTTCACAGCCTTGCCATAAAAGGACCACGTAATTTTTTTAACAGGAACCCATTTAGAGTCCGATCCTTCTGGTTTAAACATTAAGTATGTCCTAAAAAAATCATGGAGTTCTGCTGTCTTTGGGTGGGAGAAATCATTTCCGAGAAGAGTAATATTGCCGAGTGTTATACCGGGAGTATCTCTCCAAGTAGAGGAATTCGGACCTACTGAGACTTCCGCATCTCCACCCCCAACTGGTTTGGAGAGCGGGAACGCTGTGTCGAGAATATAGCCTTCGTCGCTATATTTTCCGTTCTTAGGTCTGACGGTTTCTCCGTAGAGCTTGATGGCACCATTGACTGTAGCTGACGCACTGATTTGCCGATCCCAGTCTACAAGTTGAAGCAGGGCGAATTTCCCTCCTTGGAGATCATCAGGTAGATTAGAATCATTCACAGTGGCCGTGAATTCCATTCCTAGAGTTCCCCCCGCCCCTAATGTTATGCGCTCTCCCTTGGTGGAGTCATTAAAACATGATTTTGCTTTGCCTTGAGTTGCCTCAAAAGTTGACTCTGGAGCTAAGACGCTGATGGTTCCTTCTGTAGTTTTGTCTGTGTCATCCACTTTATATTTAGGGCACAACGGGAATCAGTGGGGAGTGAACTCCGACGAATTTCTTGCTATCTAGACTGAATGAGCGAACTCAACATCAAAGCATTTTATAGCCAATC
>JAYVOP010000271.1:0-17021 GCA_043757865.1 Verrucomicrobiales bacterium
TTCTGCTTGGAATCCAAGGGGCGGGCGTTTGTGTTATTTACCAGCTATCGGTTGTTGGAGTCCATGGCTGGGCGGATGCAGAAATGGTTCGCCAAGCAACGCTGGGAGCTGTTAGTGCAAGGCAAAGGCAAGCCACGGCATCAGTTGATTGCGGACTTTAAAGAGGACGTTAGCAGTGTGCTCTTCGGCACTGAGAGCTTTTGGACGGGCGTGGATGTGCCGGGCGAGGCGCTGTCTAACGTGATGATTACCCGCCTGCCGTTTGCGGTGCCGGATCATCCGCTGACGGCGGCCCGCTTAGAAGCCATCGAAGACCGGGGCGGGAATCCTTTCATGGAATATTCCGTGCCGGAGGCCATCCTCAAGCTGCGGCAAGGCATTGGCCGCCTCATTCGTAATCAAAAAGATCAGGGGATCGCGGTCATTTTAGATAACCGCATCCTCACCAAACAATACGGCAAGCAGTTCCTCAAAGCCATGCCCGAGGCTCCGCGCATCATCGTGTAAGCCAGCGGCGGATGGCTCCCCAGCGGCGGGTGAGGCCGTCCTTCCTCCATGTTTGCATCCACGCGCGCAGGCGCAGTTTCATACGTGCCGCTAACTGCCAGCCGGGCATGGATTTGATTTTGGCGTAGAGCCAATCCTTCAGCCGCAGTACGCCATCGCAGAGTGATTTGACCCACGAGATTTGAAATAATGCCTCTCGGCAGATCGAAAACATGCGCGCCACCACCGCCGTGCCGAGCACCTTGGCCACTACGATGACGCTGAGCCCAGCGAAGATGCGACCCTGGGCCATGAGCACTAACGCGGCCCATTTTATAGGCAGGAGCATGGCCCCGGGCAGGATCAAGATGGCCAATGCCCCATACGGCGGCAGCGTCTGCAGCCACGCTTCTAATTGGCGGAAAACTGGCCAGCGCCCCACCACCGCCATGCCTCGTGTGACGCGGTGCCAGAGCCATTCTTCAAAAAACATGATGGCCGCCGCCAGGATCACCAGCGGCGGAGTCAGCACACGTTTCACAAAGCGACGAATCATATACTACGCTTCACGCAGGGCGTGGTGAAGCAACTCCTTTTCCCCCATTCACTGTGCACTGACCTCGAACGCTCGCCCGCTTTGGCACAGGGCCAGGGCCTCGCCTGCGAGGTAGAGCGAACCCGCCACTAACGTGGGCGAACCCGCCAGTGCTAAGGCTTGCGCTAACGACGTAGGGCACCCGGCAGGCACCGTGCTACCGAGTTGCCACCAGATCTCTAGCAACTCTGCCGCAGGCATCGCCCGTGGCGAGGACAAGGTCACAAACTGCACCCTAGCCACGTGCGGGAGCAGAATTTCCAAGGCCCTCAGCACATCTTTGGCGGCCACGGCTCCGAAGATCAGATGCGCCTGCTGCTGTGGGAAATGCTGCGTCCAGGCTTTCACTAACGCCGCCACGCCCGCCGGATTATGCGCACCATCAATGATGAGATCTGGCCGCACAAACTGGAAGCGGCCCGGCCATGTGGTCTGCGCTAGACCACGCGCGATGACGTCGGGTGGGAAATGATAGCTCGCTGCGGTTAGGGCCGCCACGGCCAGCGCGGCGTTAGCGCTTTGGTGCGGGCCGCGCAAGGCTAGCGGACTGGCGGTGTAGCTCGTGGAAAGGAACTCCACGGGGCCATGGGCCAGCAACACTGCGGCTACGCCGGGCATTTGCGAAGCGGAGACACACGGTACGCCGGGTTTGATGATGCCAGCTTTCTCTGCGGCAATTTCCTCCAGCGTTTGCCCGAGCCATTGTTGATGATCGAGCGCGATGGGGGTGATGACGCTGGCCAGCGGCGTGACCACGTTGGTGGCATCCAAGCGCCCGCCCATGCCTGTTTCCAGCACGATCAACTCCGTCCGCTGCTCAGCAAAATAGGCTAGTGCTAACGCGGTGGTGATTTCAAAGAACGTGGGATGCGACTCCCAATCAGCCACCAGCTCACGAATGCGGGTGAGGCCATGCTCCACCTGGGCTGGAGAAATGCAGTGTCCATTGATCTGGATGCGTTCCGTAAAGCTGATGAGATGCGGGCTGGTGTAGAGCCCCACGCGCAGCCCGGCGGCTTGCGCCATGCTGGCGATCATGGCGCAGGTGCTGCCTTTTCCGTTGGTGCCAGCCACATGGATGCAGCGTTGCGGTGGGATTTTCAGTTCGGCCACAAGCTGCTGCATCCCTGTCAGGCCTAACTTAATGCCAAAGAGTTGCGTGCCATACAGCCAGTCCAGCGCAGTCATCGGATGGCTAGTCGTCGGTGGCTCCGGTGCGGTGCCGTAGCGGGCACACACCTTTTTTTCCATGCGCGGCAATGAAGCTCACGAACTGCGCAGCCGGGCCGCTCCAGGCTTGCTCCTGAGCGGCTTCCAGCGCTTGGCAGAGGTTTTTCCCACTGCGGTAAATGAGGTTGAAAGCACGCTTTAATTCGAGCCGCTCCGCCGCGCTCACGCCTGCGCGTTTCAGGCCTACGACGTTCAGGCTAGCGACTAAATTATTGTCCACGCCGATCAGATACGGCGGCACGTCCATGCTGAAGCCCGCCTTTCCTTGGATCATCACATAATCCCCCACGCGGATGAATTGGTGAAAGACACTGGCCCCGCCGAGAAAACTGTGGCTGCCCAGCGTGACGTGGCCCGCTAGCAGGACGTTGTTTGCCAGTACGTTGTGATTTCCCATCGCCACATCGTGGCCCACGTGGCTGATGGCCATGAGAAAATTATGATCGCCTAACGTGGTGGATTTCCCCTCATACGTGCTGCGGTGGATGGTGACCATTTCGCGAATGCGATTCCCTTTCCCGAGCACGACGCTGCTAGGCACGCGGGGATCGAAGGTCAAGGACTGCGGATCTCCACCGATGATGGCACCGTGGCCAATGCTGCATTCCTCACCTAACACGGTGCGTGGTAGCAGTTGCGCATGGCCCTCAATGCGGCAACGCGCCCCGATCCTAACGTCCGCGCAAATGATGGCGTAAGGGCCGATCCTAACGTCTGCGCCTAACTGCGCAGAAGGATGCACCAAGGCCGTGGGATGGATCTCTGACATGGGGTGGGCGGTGGGAAAATTATTTCTCGTGAGGTCGTCCCATTCGGGCATAGCTCTGGCGGAATTGCTGCCCCAGACGCGTGGAGATGATGAGCGCGCCCAGGATCAGCAAGGCGCAAAGGATATAGATCACTAACTCTTCTGAATGGTTATATTTTAAGAAGGCGTAAAACGTGGGGATGAAGCCCACCGTGGCTACGATGGGCACCAGCAAGGGCGCGTGATAGAGGAATTTCCCTACCCCTAAACAGAGCAGCCCATAAGCGCAGATGACCACGCAGAGACGCTGACTATCATCCACGGCCAGATGCATCTCAGAGGTCAGGGTGGCGGCATCCGCCACCTCGCCTAACTCTGCGGCTAAATGTTGCCGATAGCTCTCCGACTGATGGGTGACGGCCCAGGAACCAGCGCCAAATAATGCACAGACGAGCCCGATGATGTAGATCAACGCTTGGGAGGTGGCTAAAAGGGGCATCCGCAAGGCCACGCGCAGCCGCCGTTCAGCGGCGTCGTGCGGTTGGGAGGTGGGTCGAGGGGAACGGGGGGACATGCAAAAATGGAAGGGGGGCCGCATCCTGCCCACCCTGCTGTAAATTGCAAGGACAAGGGCCACTAGCCACTCAGCGTGGCTTGGGCAGCCGCTCGGGAGGGCATTCCAGTTGGGCGATGGCGTCCATGCAGCGTTGGCTGGCGGCCTTATAGGCGTCTTTTCCACTCGCAAAATCTGCGGCGGTGAAATGCAGCGGCTCGCCCACCACGATTGTGATGGGGCGGCGTTTGATGCGGCTCTCACCGATGGGGAGGCATTCGTAGGCTCCAAAGATGCGGATGGGGATCACCGGGCAAAGCGTTTTCCCAATGATGAAGCCCGCTCCCGCCTCGCCTTTATGGAGGTGTCCATCTGGGCTGCGGCTGCCTTCTGGGAAGACTAACACGCGCTTTTTATCCTTCAGCAGACGGATCACGGTCTTCAAGGGCGCCACCTCCGCCTTCTCTTGATTCACGGGCACCACATTGAGCCGGGGGAACATCCAACGAGCCACAGGATTAGAATACAGCGTATGCCGCGCCAGGAAACAGATGTCCTCCGGGAACGTGATGCCGACTAACGGTGGATCAAAAAAGCTCACGTGATTGGACACGATGAGCAGTGGTCCGGCTAGGGCGGTGCGCTCGGGATGGATGACTTTGAAGCCGAAGCCTAGCTTAGCCACCAGCTTGGTGGCCCACACGGAGAGGCGATAGGTGATGGTCATAATTAGCAGTTAGGTAGGTAGGGTAATCCTTGCTTGTGCAAATGCGGGAGGATGGTGTCGATGACCTGCGTCAGCGTCATTTCGGAGCTATCAATGACCACCGCTCCGGCAGCTACTTTCAGTGGCGCAGTGGTGCGTGCGGAGTCTTGCTGATCCCGTTTGGCAATGGCGTCCGTCTCGCCCTGGGCGCTGCGACGCTGGGCGCGCACGGCCTCGGAGGCATCCACGTAAAATTTATGCGGCGTGTGCGGAAAGACCACGCTGCCGATGTCCCTCCCCTCCATGACCACGTTGCCTAACAGCGCGTAGTTGCGCAGCTTTTCCACTAAGATCCGCCGCACTTCTGGCACCGTGGCAATGGCGCTGACGGCGGCATTGATGCGTGGTTCCCGCAGGTGGGGCTCGGGGTCGTGGCCATCAATGCGGATGGTGCTCAGCCCGTCCGCAGCGCCACAGACGATCTCTAACTGCGCGACCCAGGAGGCAATGCGCGGGACATCCGTGGGGTCCAGCTCAGCCGTTAGGGCCGCCCAGGTCACGGCACGATACATGGCCCCGCTATTTACAAAAATAGCGCCTAGCTTCTCCGCCAAGACACGGGAAACACTGCTCTTCCCGGACGCGGCGGGACCATCAATAGCAATCACAAAAGACATGCCTTCCCCTAGGCGGCTGGGAGGATGACGCAAGATGTTCCTGCAAACTTCACTTTTCTAGAAACAGCGGGCTCTGCACGATGGCGTGGACGAGGCTGCGCACGCCGTAGTGCTGGGCCTGCGTGGCTGTGAGGATGGCCTCTAGCGCGGGGCGATCAGAGAACCGGATCGGTGCTCCCGTGGCGTAGATGAGGAGTTGCTTGGCGAGGTTGCGCGCCACTTTGGGCTCGTCCGTTAGCAGGAGTTTCTTGAGCCCCTGGATGTCTGTGAAAGGGCGTCCATCTGGCAGGATGCCGCTCGGATCCACTACGGGGCCGATGTGGAAGGCGAAGGGTAGGCCGCTCTTCCCCCAGCCATGGACCTTCTCTCCATCGCCTAACGCACGATAGTGATCCCGCCAGCCGCCCATGACATCGAAGCTCTCTAACGCGAATCCCGCCGGGTCGATCTTAGCGTGGCACAGCGAACAAGATTCCTGTGAGCGATGTTGCGCTAACTGCTGGCGAATGGTGGTGGCCCCCCGCGTGTCGGGCTCCACTGCGGGCACACTGGCGGGCGGAGGTGGGATCGTTTCTCCTAACAGGCGTTCCATCACCCAGGCTCCGCGCAGCACCGGGCTGGTGGTGGTGCCATTGGCCGTTACTTTGAGCACGATGGCCTGCGTCATCAGTCCGCCCCGGGGATTTCCCTGTGGCACGGAAACCTTACGGAAGGCTGATCCCAGCACGCTGGGGATAGCGTAGAGTTCTGCTAGACGCTCATTGATGACCACGAAATCGGAGTCCACTAAATACCGCGATGGGAGATTCTCCGCCAGCAACGTGGTGAAGAAACGCTGCGCTTCTTCCTGTGCGGATTCCGCCACGTAGTCGTCCAGGTAGTAGTCGGCATAGAGTTCGCTATCCGGTGCGGTGGCGGTCGCTTTGCGGAGTTCTAGCCAGTAATCCAGGAAGGCATTGACGAAGCGTGCATTGTTAGGAGAGTTCAGGAGCCGATCCGTTTCCGCAGCCAGGGTGGCAGGATCATGCAGTTTCCCCGCCAGCGCTAACGTGCGCAGCGGAGCATCCGGCGGGGCATTGATGAGGAACGATGCCAGCCGATCTGCCAGCGCTAGATCGGTTAGTTTTCCCGGCATTTCCTGCCAATAAAGAAACTCTGGAGAGCACAGCACTGCCGTGTAACCAGCTAGCAAGGCCGCCGTAAAGCTGCTGCCCGTGTCCAATGCATGCTCCACGAGCGGGAGGAAGCGCCCTGTATCCGTCTCTGCGAGCGGGCGACGATACGCTGCGGAAATGAAGTTTCCGAGCAAGCGGGCAGCATCGTCCAGGTGGTGCTCAGAAAGGATCTCCACGGGCAGTTCAGGAACGCTGGAAACCTTGAGTGGCAAGTCTCCGCTGAGTAACCGTTGCCCTGGCGGCGGCCACGTATCAGAGAGCGGGCCTTCCACTTCTAACCACCGGAAACACACGCCGGGCTGGCCCTCGGGCGTGGCTAGTGGGTTCTGCCAATTCGAGGGCCGACTGCGGAATAAACGCACCGCGTCTGGCCGGATCTTTTCCCCCTCCACCAGCCACACGTCCAGTTCATGCGTGGTGGGCTCCGTTTCGGCATCGAAGTTCCCTAACTTCCGCAGCAAGTTCGGAGGCGTGACGGCATAGACGGAAATGGGCTCGGCTCGGTGGCCTTGGGAAACGACATCTAAGTTAGGACGCCACCATTTCTTGGGCTCGCCCGCACCCACCCAGACCGCATGGGCATTGATACGCAGGCGATAGTGCCCCGCCACCTTGGCCGTGAATCCGCCCCACTGCGGCTGGAGGGGCTCGTAGCTACTAGCCACCACGCCCACGCCTTCCTCGTCCTTGTGCGCAGGGTCTGTCATCGGGGACTTGCCCGCGCGCACCGCTGGCTGTGGAGCGTAGCCTAACACGGGGAATGTCGCGCGCTCTGGGCTTTGATTGAATTGGGTAAATTTCATGTGCCCAGTCCAGCTGCCTTCGGACCGCGTGTAGTAGCGCGTGGTGGTGGACTTCGGCTGCGTGACGCAGGGGGCCATCACCTCATGCAGCACGGCCTCGGCGGTCTGTAAATAGCGCGCCATCTGCACATGGCTGACATCTAGCGCAGAGCCGATGCGGTTATAGCGGAACGCCTCCCCATCCTCCGGCAAGCGGTCCCGCAGCTGCAACCACGGGGCCGAGAAGAGATCCCGCAGTGCGTTTTCATACTCGTAGCGATTCAACCGCCGTTCCTGTGCGCGGCCTTGCTGGCGGGTGAGAGCTTGCTCGTGCTGGGTCAAGGCTGCGGCCAGCACCTGGAGGCATTCCTTCTTGGCGCTCACCTCCGGCTGTGGCTTGTCTTGCGGCGGCATTTCTCCAGCGGCTAGGCGATCATGGATTTTCACATAAGCAGTGAAGTCTGCCGGAGCGCTGAGGTCTGCGGATAAGCGCGTTAGATCCAGCCCACCTTTCTTGGTTTCCGCATCATGGCAGTCCGTGCAATGCCGCTGGAATAAGGGTTGCAGCGCAGCCCACGGCTCCGCCTGGAGCAGGGCTGCACTCAGCCAGAGGGCACTGCTAGTGAGGGAAATCGAACGCTTGATAATTGAGGGGAACATGGCCTCCACTCAAGCACAACCTTGGAGGTTCAGTGGGAAAATTTCCTCCGCACGCAGGTGCGCAATCACGCCACCGGGCTACAGGCCGCTGGGGTTATCCACTTTGAGGCGGAGAAAGATGTGTCCGCCCGTGTTCGGCACGGTGGCGGTATAGGTGCCAGCGGCATTGATCGCAGAAACCGTGGTCCAGGAACTGTTAGTTAGGCTGGGGGCCTGTTGCACGGTGTAAATGAGTCCCGTGGCTGCGGCGGTGGGCTTGAATGTGAAAAGGAGGTTGCTGCCAGATTTCGTGATCACAGGCAAATTCGGGGAACTGAGGTTCGCGCTCAGGGGATTGAGCCCGAAGGCATATTCTACGAGGTTGGGGAGGCCATCACCATCAGGATCGGCGGTGTTAGAAGTAGTGGAGGTAAGGGTGGCGGTGCCCAGATTCGTGGCGCGCCAAGTCTGGATGGGCACGGGGGCCACTGCGGTCACGCTCGTCAGCGGACCCCAGTCGAACCAATGGGTAGCTCCTATTTCCTGGCGGCAGTGCAGCACATAGCTGGCCCCACTGGGGGGCGTGAAATTATAGGTCGTGGCCGTGCTGGCTAACCCGGACGTGCTGAGGACTGCCATTTCCTGAGCGGCGGTCATGGTCACGTCATCAAAGAAGACGCCATAGCTCCCCGTGCTTCCCGTCTTGTAGGTTCCGGTGACAAAGGTGAGGGTGAATCTAATCCGCACCACTTTCCCCACATAGGTGGCGGGAATGGGCACACTGACGGCCGTGTAGGCCGTCTCCCACGTGGAGGAGGTGTTACTAGCACTGCTGGAGTTTCCAGCGCGCGACCAGATGCTTTTCCACGTGCTCCCGTCATCCGTAGAAATTTCGGCATTGAAGGTAGTATCCAGGCTGAGCCAGCGGAACCGTTGTTTAAACTGCAACACACTAGTGGCGCTAGGAATGAGCTGTCGGTCAATCGTGAGCGCTTGGTTGACGGGGGGACTGGAGGCGAAGGCGAGGTGGAAGATTTTCGCGCCCGTGGCGGCTGGTGGCGTGCTGGTACTAGCTATGAGGATGGCTCCATAGCCACCCGTGGTGCTGTCGATAATTTTCGGGACGGGTGCGGCCTCCGCGCCCTCGGTCCATGCCGCGCTGGAGAGCGTGCCGCAGCGGACTTGGAGGCCGCTGGACTCTGCTGTTTGGTTGACGCTGTAAGTGTTGACGATGCCGCTGGCAGGTGCTGCTGAGCCGCTGACGGTAGGGGCAAATGAGAGGTAGTTAGGATCAAAGGTGGTGACGGTATAAGCACAACTATATGGACCCGCTCCGGTAAACTGGGACGGAGGGCTGCCAGAAGTGAGGGTGATACCTGCGATCACGATGCTGTAAGCAATATCCTGCGTGGGCGTGGGCGGCACGATGTCCGCCAAATTGGAAACACGCCAGACCACAGTGGAATCGTTATACCCAAGCTGGACGGCCTCCTTGACGATGGGCACGGCCACGGGCGCACCCGCTCCGGTGAGCCGCGTCATGGTGATGGTGGCGCTGGTAAAGTTGGCATTTACATAGCCGCAGGACCAGCGCACCTGCGTCTCAGCAGCGCTGCCGTTGTTAGCATTGGTGGGATTCGGGCAGACATCATACGGGATGTAGCCTGCATTCGGCCACTGCACTACCTTTTGCAGCGCAGCGCTGTAGGATTTGAGATCACTCCCATTCCACACCGCCGAGCTACTGCTGTGGCCAGTGCCTAATAGGGGAACGCCACCAAAGCCCATTTCCGCCTGACGCGGGGCCAGGAACCCACGGCGGTGGCCCACCGCAGTATTCGCAGTGCCACTGTCCGTTAGGTAACTCATAATGGCAGCCGGGCCCGTGGCCCCTAGGCTGATACTGCTGAGCTGGGCCGCCTCATTCCCCCAGCCACTGCCGCCGTGGGCCGTCTTGTCAGCACTTAAACAAGCGCTAGAGGGAAAATCCGTGGCTGGAGAGTGGCTGATGTTATTCACCTCCGTAAAGATCAACGACGCCCACTGACACTTCGCGCTCTTCGTCGTGTTATGCGTAATGTCGCCCAGCAAGCCCGCCTGCACGCGGCAATAATTGACCCGCCGTAAGCAATCATCAAAGTAAGCAGCGGAGACGGTGCCGGGGTTGCAGGTGGCCAGCGCGCCCGTCCAGCCCATGCGGTTCTCCCAGCCTTCCGAAGGAACGTAGTGGCGGAAGAAGCCTGCCTGCGCGTCCGTGCGGTTAGCCGTGGTAAAGGTAAAATTTGCGTTCTCTGGGTTGGCTGCACACCATGTGCTGAGCCAGCCCAGGCTGCCTAGCATCAACCGCCAGGCGGTGAGGAAATGAGTGGTCAGTTTCATATTTAAGGGAGAGAAGAAGGCCCGTAACTTACCTGCTCACCGCGGTTTTGTCGATGAAGTTTCTTTTGTCCCTAGGAAATACTTTTCAGCTAGTGCCCCAGATATGCCGCCTGCACTTGCGGGTCTGCTTGCAGCGCGGCGGCGGTGTCCCTCAGCAGCACTTGGCCCGTCTCTAGCACGTAGCCGTAGGAGGAAATTTTCAGCGCTAAATTTGCATTCTGCTCCACCAGCAACACCGTGATGCCGCGTTCCTGATTGATAGCCACGATCTGTTTGAAAATGTTGCGCACGAGGATGGGCGCGATGCCCAGCGAGGGCTCGTCCAGCATGAGGCAGCGCGGCTTGCTCATCACTGCGCGGGCGATGGCTAGCATCTGCTGCTCCCCGCCGCTCATGGTGCCGGCCAGTTGGGTGAGGCGTTCTTTCAAGCGAGGAAAGACGTGGAAGCAGTAGTCTAGGTCCTCGCGAATGCTCGCTGCATCCTTGCGCAGGTAGGCTCCCAGCCGCAAATTTTCCTCCACCGTGAGGTTGGCAAAGACCATCCGACCTTCTGGCACATGGCACAGCCCGCGCGCCACGATGCGATGCGGCGGCAGATTTGTGATGTCCTGGCCATCATATTTCACTGCGCCACTCGCCACTTTGATCAGCCCGGAAATGGCCCGCAGGGTGGTGGATTTACCCGCGCCATTGGCCCCTATCAGGGTCACGATGCTGCCCGCTGGCACGCTGAGGCTTACGCCGTGCAGGGCCTTGATACTGCCGTAGCTAACGGCTAAATTGTCGATCTCAAGCATCGTCGGCCTCCTCGTCTTCAGTGCCCAGGTAGGCTTTGATCACGGCAGGATTCTGCTGGATCTCCGCAGGCGTGCCCTCCGCTATTTTCACGCCGTATTCCAGCACCGCGATGCGCTGGCAGATGCCCATGACCACTTTCATATCGTGCTCGACGAGCAGGATGCTGATTTTAAATTTCTCTTGGATGAAACGGATCAAATGCATCAGCGCTTCCTTCTCCGTGGGATTCATGCCCGCCGCAGGCTCGTCCAGGAGCAGCAGCTTCGGTTTGGTGGCCAAGGCGCGGACAATTTCTAAACGCCGCTGATCTCCATAAGGCAAGCTCTTGGCCTCCTCATCCGCTGCGCCATCTAGCTTGAAAATGCTCAAAAGATCCATCACTAGCGTGCGCACTTCCCGCTCGGATTCATGGAAGGAACGCCCGCGCCACAGCGCATTGCGAATGCCGTGCGCCCGATGCAACTGTGTGGCTGCCCGCACATTATCAAACACACTGAGGCTGCCAAAGAGGCGGATATTTTGAAACGTCCGCGCCACGCCCCGCTTCGTGAGATCGTGCGCCTTCAAGCCTGCAATGGGCTTTCCAGCGAATTGGATGCTCCCGCTGGTCGGCTGGTAAACGCCCGTAATCATGTTAAACGCCGTCGTCTTCCCCGCCCCATTCGGCCCGATCAAGCCGATCATTTCCTGCGCGCCTATCGTGAGATTTAGCGCGGACACTGCGGTTAGGCCGCCGAAGCGAATCGTCGCCTCCTCTAGCCTCAGGAGCGAACTCATGGCGCAGCCGGACCTTTCCGTTTGAAGCTCAGGGTAAACAATCCCTGCGGACGCAGCATCATCAGCGCGATGATGAGCAGCGAGTAAATGATCATGCGATACTCCGCAAACCCCCGCAGCCATTCCGGCATCCACGTGAGAATGATAGCCGCTAGCACCACTCCGCCTGTGCGGCCCATGCCCCCCAGAATCACCATCACCACGATGTCGATACTTTTCATGAAATCAAACTGCGTGGGCGTCAGCGTTTGCTTATGGTGCGCATACAAACCGCCTGCGATGCCCGCAAAGAACGCCCCTATCACGAACGCCGTGACCTTATACCGCGTAGGATTCAGCCCCATGCTGCTGGCGGCCACTTCATCATCGCTCACGGCTAGAAAGCCGCGTCCATAAGTCGAATTCACCAATGCGGCAACGCAGTAAATCGTGATTGCCGCCAGCCCAAACGTCCAACCCAGGCTGGTAAACTTCGGAATGCCGCTCAGTCCACTAGCCGCACCCACGGCCTCCATGTTTTGAAAAATGACACGGATAATTTCCCCAAAGCCCAGCGTGACGATGGCCAAATAATCTCCCCGCAATCGCAGTGAGGGCACTCCTACCAGCAAGCCAGATAATGCCGCCATGCAGCCACCCAGTAGCAATCCCGCGCCTAGCAACACCGGATGCCACGCCTCCGGCACGCTGTCCGCATAGACCAGAGAAAGCTTAGCCGCCGTGTAGCCGCCCACGGACATGAACCCCGCATGCCCCAAGCTAAACTGCCCTGTGTGACCATTGATGAGATTTAAACTAACCGCTAAAATAATATTGATCCCACAGTCCATCCACACGCCCAGGTAGTAACGATTAAACTGCCCTGAGAGCATCCCAGCCCCCACCGCCAGCGCGATGCCCAGGAGCAGTAATGATTTAGCGCCCAGCAGTGATTTCATACCTTCTCCACGGTGGCTTTGCCGAGCAATCCGGCGGGTTTAAAGAGTAGGATGAGAATGAGGATGGCAAAGGCGATAGCATCCCGATAGGTTGACAGCCCCGGAATGCCGCCCGCAAAGGTCTCCAGCAGTCCTAGCAAGACGCCGCCGAGCACTGCTCCGGGTAAATTTCCAATCCCCCCTAACACCGCCGCAATGAACGCCCGCAGCCCTGGCTGCACGCCCATGAGCGGCTCGATGGCTGGAGCCGTCAGCGCATACAGCACGCCCGCCACCGCCGCCAAGGCTGATCCCAGGCCGAAGGTGAAGGTGATGATGCGATTAATATTGATCCCCATCAGCGCTGCGGCCTGTTGGTTAAATGACACCGCCCGCATGGCCGCCCCGGTCTTGGTCTTCTGCACGATGAACCACATCACGCCTAACAGCAGTGCCGTCACCAGCACGATGATCACACTGAGGCTGGGAATCGTCAGCCCGAGCACGGAGAAATTTTCCAAGGCCAGCAACTTCGGAAACGCCCGATTAGCCGAACCAAACACGGCCTTGTGCTGGCAGGTGTATTCAATAAATAGTGACACCCCAATGGCGGTGATTAAGACCGTCAACTTGGGCCGCGTGCGCAGCGGACGATACGCCAGAAACTCGATCCCCATGCCCGCCACCGCACAGATCATAGCCGCTAGCAGCATCACCAGCAACGCCCCCGCCAGGCCTGGCAGTGGACACACTTTCTCAATCGCCGGAGCCAAATAAAACGCCGCAAACGCCCCCAGCATTAGCACATCGCTATGAGCAAAATTGATGAACCGCAGCACGCCATAGACCATGGTATAACCTAACGCGATGAGCCCGTAAATAGAGCCCAGCGCGAGACCATTGATTATTTGTTGGAGAAAGGAATCCACGAGGACAAAAGCAGGGAGGTGCAGACAGCGCAGGATCGTGGAACGAATCGCCCAGTCTGCAAGCAAGTCTTTCCAGGCGCAGAGGCAAACTTCGGCGGCTCCACACTCATTTTTTCACGCGCTCGAACAACGCCGCAAAGCCACCATCCACGCCCTCACGATGCGGCAGCGTGCGCTCCATTTTTAGCAGCTTGAACTGCGGATGCTCCGTGGCGAATTTCTGAGCCGTGCCCTCGTTCTCCTCGGGCTCGATGCTGCACGTGCTATAGACGAGCCGTCCGCCCACTTTTAAATAGGGCGCAATGGCCGCGAGCAGACGGAGTTGCTGCTGCTGCATTTTCAGAAAATCGTCTGGTTGCAAGCGCCAGCGCACGTCCACGCGACGTCGCATGACTCCCGTGTTGCTGCACGGCGCGTCCACCAGGATGCGATCGAAGCCCTGTGGGAAGCGCTGTTGATAGAACTCTGGCAAGGGTCCGGCTAGCCAATCATGTTGCAGGGTTTCGGCAATGAAGACGCCGAGGTTCTTGAGGTTGCTAGCCAACCGCTGGCAGCGTTTCTCCACACAGTCCACCGCCAGGATCTGGCCGTGGTTAAACATGAGTTGCGCGAGGTGCGCGGTCTTGCCGCCCGGAGCCGCGCAGGCGTCCAGCACGCTCTCGTGCTTCTCTGGTGCGAGCAAGATCGGCGGCAGGCTGGTGCTCGGATCTTGCACGTAACACGCACCTTCATCTAGCAGCGGCAACGGGGGCTCGGAGACTTGATAGAACGTGGGAAAGCTCGGCACCGCCGTGGCTCGCGGCAGGCTGGCCACCCGAGCTTCCGCGCGGTGACGGATCTTGTTAGCCCGCACGATGATGGGGGCAGGTTGGTTTACCCATTCACAGAGGAAATCGACCGCTTTGACGCCCAGATTGTTGCGCCAGCGTTGTAAAATAAAGTCCGGCAGAGAACTGCGGACCTCCCACGGAGCCGCCTCCCGCATGGCTTGCAGCTCCGCGCGGGAACGCACCGCCCGCCGCAGAATGGCATTGATGAGGCCCTTGGCATGTCCGGCTAGTTCCACCGTCTCATTGACGGAAGCATGTTCCGGCATCTCCAGCACGAGCAGTTGCACGAGCCCGATGCGCAGTAACTCCCGCAGCTCTTTTTGGATCGGCCCGCCGCCGCTCCGTAGGTGATCAATCCACAGATCCAGCAAATTCCGATGCCGCAGCACGCCGAGCACTAGCGCATTGACCAGCCCCCGATTCGGACCCGTCACCCCGTGTTTCCGGCATTCCCGGTCGATCATTTCCTCCGCGTAGAGGCCCATGGGTTTCCAATGTTTCAGAATGTCCCACGCGATGGCGCGGGCGTCCGTGCGGGGGACTACGGAGGATCGTTGCGGTGGGTGAGGGCGGGCGGGCATTTTAGAGCTGCCCCCGTCCGATGCCGCGATACACGATCCCGAGTTCCTTCATGGTGCTAGGGTCCAGAAGGTTCCGGCCATCGAAGACTAACGGGGCCACCATGCGCTTCTTGACTTCGTTGAAATCCACTTCGGCAAACTCTGGCCATTCGGTGGCGATGACGAGCGCCTCCGCATCCTGGCAAGCCTCCAGTGCGGAGCTAGCGAGGGTAATCTTGCTCCCGATCTCCATCCCCGGCAGGTGCTCTGCGCCCTTCGGATCGTAGGCCACCACGTGTGCGCCTTCGTCCACTAGCGCGGTCACTAGCTCGATGGCCACGCTGTTCCGCACGTCGTCGGTGTGTGGCTTAAAGGTGAGGCCCCAGACGGCTATCTTCTTTTCCTGGAGCACCCACAGGCTGTCCCGGATCATTTTGATGAAGCGCTCTAATGCGTTTTTGTTGATGAGCTGGACTTCTTTTAACAAGTTGAACGGCGTGCCCAGTTGCTCCGCGATGGCGATGAACGCCGCGATGTCCTTAGGGAAACACGAGCCGCCATAACCGATGCCCGCATTCAAGAATTGCCGCCCGATCCGCTTATCCGCACCGATGCCTTCCGCCACCTTTTCCACATCCGCGCCACTGGCTTCACAGATGGCGGCCACGGCATTGATATAGGAAATTTTCAGCGCCAGGAAGCTGTTGGCCGCATGTTTAATCAGCTCCGCACTGTTGATGTCCGTCACTAACACGGGGGCCACGAAGGGCTCGTAAACTTTCTGCATCAGCGCCAATGCTCGATCACTGCTAGTGCCGATGACGATGCGGTCCGGGTTCGTCAGATCCTCCACTGCGCACCCTTCCCGCAGGAACTCGGGATTACTAACGATATCGAATTCCACGTCTTTAGCATAGCGGCGGATGGTCTCGGCTACCTTATCCCCAGTTTTCACGGGCACGGTGGACTTATCCACGATGACTTTGTAGTCCTTCAACACATGGGCGATCTCCCGTGCCACCTTTTCAATGAAGCGCAGGTCCACGCTGCCATCCGGCTGCGGCGGGGTGGGCACGGCAATGAAGATCACTTGGCCAAAGTCCACGCCCTCCTCCGTGCTGGTGGTAAACTGGAGGCGGCCTGCGGCCACCATCTTCTGCACGATCTGCTCCAGCCCGGGCTCGTAAATGGGGATCTCTCCGGCTAGCAGGCGGGCAATTTTATCTGGGTTATTGTCCACGCACATGACATGGTGGCCCACGTTGGCAAAACATGCTCCGGTAGTTAGTCCGACGTATCCAGAACCGATGATCGTTAGCTTCATATTAAAATCAAAAAAGTAGGGGGGAAAGTTAAGCGCCCAAAGTGCGCACCCTTCCCTCAGAGTCAATGAAGTTCTCAACTGCCCGCAGGGAACACCAGAATGGAGCGGGGACCTGAGTCCGTCAGAGCGGCCGCCATGGCCTAGGCGGTGCTGCCAATCTTGGCGAACTCAAGTCCGCGCTCCGGGGCTGGCAGCGGAGCTTGACACCTGGGGCAATGTCCCCACATTCAGCGCCCATCCTTACCACCCCCTCCCTTTCCGTTCTTTTCCATGATCCTAACAGGCATCGCAGACGAAGCTGGCAACGCGCTAGCCACCCAAATCAAGGCCACCCAGACGCTGGGCTGGAATTCCATCGAAATGCGCAACGTGGAAGTGCCGGGCTTTCCTAACGGGAACGTGCATGACATCCCTGAGGCGGCATTTGAAATCGTCGGTGTAGAATTGGCCGCTGCGGGCCTGCATCTTGCGGGCTTCGGCTCTACGATTGGGAATTGGGCGAGCCAGATTACGGATCCTTTTGAACTGACGTTAGAACGGGTGGAGCGTGCGATTCCA
Source organism: Verrucomicrobiales bacterium (assembly GCA_043757865.1). Lineage (GTDB taxonomy): Bacteria > Verrucomicrobiota > Verrucomicrobiia > Verrucomicrobiales > V1-33 > JAGNEJ01. Next base: position 16,664 of record JAYVOP010000271.1, read on the forward strand.
CGGATGCAGCAGCTAGGCGCGAAGCTGATCCGCGTGATGTCTTACGCCATTTTAAAGAACGCGGATGGCAGTGATGCGGCGGACCAGCAGCAGGCCGAGCGGTTCCGTCGGATGCGGGAACTCCAACTCCGTTTCAGCGATGCGGGCCTAACCATGGTCCACGAGAACTGTATGAACTACGGCGGCATGTCCATCTCCCATGCGCTGGAAACGCTGGAAGCCGTGCCCGGGTTGCGCTGGCTTTTCGATACTGGCAATCCCGTCTTCAATGAAGACCGCGCGCGCCCTGGGCATCGTCAAGACGCCTGGGCGTTCTACCAAGCCGTGAAGCCCGCCATCAGCCACATTCATATTAAAG
>JAYVOP010000272.1:0-4484 GCA_043757865.1 Verrucomicrobiales bacterium
GAGCGCGCTTCCTCCAGCCGCCCCAGCGCCATTAATCCGCGGGCAAAAATCAAACTATCCCGTCCCCAATCAAGGAACCACGGATACCCCGCCACGACCGTCCACTCTCCATCCCGCCGCGCCAGAAACAGCTCCACCGCCCGCTCCATGATTTGCGCTAAGGGTAAAGGCCCCTCCGCCTCCGCCACCCCCAACGGAGCCCCCGCCAGCGACACCGCTCCCGCAGTGGCCGTTAACTCCACTTCCCTGGATAAGTTAGGGTTCCAGATAAACACCCCCGGACTAAACAAATCCGTGCGGCACTCCAACCCGCGTTCGGCTTCTTGGGAGAGATAAACCTCGTGCAGCCATTCAGGTTCCGGGCGGAACTCCACCCCAGGGAAATCTAGCGTCAGTGGCAATCCCGCCGTGGGCGCAAACGTAAACCCCTCCGCCTGCGGCTGCACCGCCGCCGCATAGCGCGCCTGCAAGCCAGCGTCCGCCCGCGTCACGTCATGGAATGACCGATACTCCACATCTGGCCGCAGCAAGAGTTCGGTATCCTTTCCTGGCTCAGCAGCCATTTCCCAGCGCAATCTCACGGCATTACCATCCGTTAGGAATAAAGCCACCGACCAGCGCACCCCCTGTTGGCAGAAGCACCATTGCACTCCGCGCCGCCACCGGGCAGATCCCGGCACCGCCGCGCTCACGAGCCGGAAATCTACCACCGCCAAGCCCGTCACTTCTCGCACCTCCGCCCCCGTTCGCAAATATTGGCGCATCCGGGTCAGTAACACCAGCCGATCCGCCGGACCATGCTCGTTAGGATTAGCTGCTAAGAGCGCATCATATTTACTCTCCAGGTGCCCCCATCCAGCGCGCGCCTGCACCGCCGCGCCTAGCTCATTGCCCAGCACGGCATACCGCGGCCCCGTGCCCCCCAGGGCGATCAATAGTCCTCCGTTAAGCACGGGGTAACCGGGGTGAAGGTGCTAGCGCCAGATCATGCAAATGGCAAGTAACCAATGCGGTCCAGCCTGTTTGGTGGCTGGCTCCATGCCCACGGCCATGGTCTCCATGGAAGAATTCGTGGAACAGTAACAGATCCCGCCAAGCTGGATCCTTCGCATAGCGTTCATCCTGCCCATGGCAAGGCCTCCGGCCATCCTCCCCCCGTAAAAACAGTGCGGAATGCCGACGTTTCAAATCATTGGCCACCTGCTGCAACGTAGCCGAATGACCACTATTCGACGGATACTCCACGTGGATGGAACTCCCAAAAAACTTATGATAGCGCTCCAGCGCCTCAATCAGTAAATGATTAATCGGGAACCACACTGGCCCCCGCCAGTTAGAGTTCCCCCCGAACATAGACGTCGTCGCATCCCCCGCATCATACCTCACCTCCTTCATCTCCCCATTCAGCTCCATCCGAAACGGAGCCGCCCGATGCGCCCGACTCAAAGACCGAATCCCGTAGTCCGAAAGAAACTCCTCCTGGTCCGTCATCCGCCGCAGTACCCGCAGCAAATGCTCACGCGAGGCTAGGGCCACTAACCAGCGCACCTTCCCATCATCACAGGTCCGGGCCACGATATGCTTACTAAATAACGGCCAATGTTTTAAATGCCATTCAAACCGCTCTTTAAATTCTGGCAGATGATTGATCTGCTCCGCATCTAGCACCTCCACCGCCACTAACGGCAACAGCCCCACCAACGAACGTGATTTTAAGGGAATCGGACGACTCCGATTCTTCGTCGCTAAATGATCATAATAAAACCCATCTAACTCATCCCACAACCCCGTGCCCCCATGAGAATGCACCGCATCCACAATCTGGAGGAAGTGCGCCAGAAATTTGGAGGCCATATCCTGATAGGCCGGATGCACCCGTCCATCCCAAGACAACTCCAGCGCGATCCGCAACATACAGGCACTGTAAAACGCCATCCATGCCGTCGCATCCGCCTGCTGCAATCGGCCTCCCGCTTGGTCGGGCTCATTGCGGTCAAAAATGCCGATGTTATCCAGACCTAAAAACCCCCCCGCAAAAATCCCCTGCCCCTCACTGTCCTTGCGGTTCACCCACCAAGTGAAATTCACCAGTAGTTTCTGAAATACCCCTGCCAGAAACGCCCGATCCTTCACGCCCGTCCGCTCCGCCTCGATTTCATAGACCCGCCAAGCCGCCCAGGCATGCACCGGTGGATTAACATCACTAAAACTAAATTCATACGCGGGAATCTGCCCGTTAGGATGCATATACCATTCTCGTAATAGCATCGTTAGCTGCTTCTTGGCAAACCCGGGATCAATCCGCGCCATCGGCACCATGTGGAACGCCAAATCCCACGCCGCAAACCATGGATATTCCCATTTATCCGGCATCGAAATAACATCCCGGGCAAACAAGTGACTCCATTCCGTATTCCGCCGCCGATTGATAATTTCTGCGGGAAACTTTCGCGCAGGATCGCCCGGCAACCAACGCGCCACCGGATAGTAGTAAAATTGCTTGGACCAGAGCAGCCCGGCATAAGCCTGGAGGCTCACTTCCCGGGCTTCCTCATCCATCCCTGGTGGAATCACATTGGCAAAGAACGCCGCACATTCCTCCGCCCGCTGCGCTACCACGGCGTCAAAATCAGCAAACGCGGGCGTGGCCTCCGGCTGCTGTTTGCGGAACCGCACCCGCACCACCGCACTTTCCCCAGGAGGGATGCTCAAGATAAAATGAGCCGCCGCCTTGGTGCCGGCCAAGGCGGGATTGACCGCCGCAGTCTTTTGATTCACCACATAATCATGAAACGCATCTTTAACATAGAGATCATGATTTTCCGCTCCATATAATTTACGATAATTTGTGGAATTTTCTGTGAAAAGAAAACCCTGGAAGTCCGCCCCAGGTTCTACTTCATAAGTATATTTACCCAACGTCTCGCGTTCCAGTTCCACCTTCCCGGGAGCTACCTGCGCCATCGTCGGGCGCTGCGATCCGCTGAGATGCTCCCCTTCCCAGGACCACACATTACGGAACCAAATCTGGGGCAACAAATGCAGCACCGCCGTCTCCTGGCCATGATTCGTGGCCGTCCAGCGCAGCAACACATCCTCCGCATCCGCTTTAGCAAACTCCACGACAACATCAAAATGCCCCTTCTCGAAGATCCCCGTGTCTGCTAGTTCATACTCTGGATCCAGCCGTGACCGCCGCTGGTTTTCCCCTAATAACTCAGCATACGGAAACCGTTGATGCGGGTATTTGTAGAGCGCCTTCATATAAGAATGAGTCGGCGTGCTGCGGAGATAGAAATACTCTTCTTTGACATCCTCTGAGTGATTCCCCTGCGGCCCCGTCAATCCAAAAAGCCGCTCCTTCAAGAACGGATCCTGCCCATTCCAGAGGGCTACCCCTAACGCAATCCGCGCCTGCCGATCCGTAAAGCCTAAGAGCCCATCCTCGCCCCAGCGGTAAGCCCGGCTGCGGGCGTGGTCATGGGTAAAATAATCCCAGCAACTCCCATCTTCCGAATAGTCTTCCCGCACCGTGCCCCACTGCCGCTCCGCCAAATAGGGGCCCCAGCGTTTCCAGTTATGGACGCGCTCTTGATCTGCGCGCAGACGGTTACTTTCAGGATCTTGAGGAGGAGAGGGCATACGAGTTTGCTTGGTAAAATGATCGTCCCCTCCCGTAGCGTCCATGCAGATGCAAGCATAAACGGCAACGGTCAGGCCACGAAATCTTTTTTCGACCCATGCAGTGCAAGAACCGTGCCTCCGAGACCACAATTTCTCCGCTCGCCAGAACCAAAGTTTGGCGAGCCAGGGGCGGATCTTTCCTATTGATAAAAGCCTTCCGCGGCCGCAGGGGACGTTCTTGTGCGATGCCTGCTCCCTTTCATCTCCATCTCCATTCCGCTGCCTAGTATTCGCTTATGAACCCGCTCACCCTCTTCGTTCTCGTCCTCTTAGCCCTTGCGTGCACCGCCAGTGCTGACCCCCAGCTAACCTCTTGGTTTACCGGACTCTCTAGCAAGTATGCTCGGCTCTTTGAAAGTGTGGCCACGGAGACTGCGGGAACTTCCGTGACCACCTGGAGCCGGGGCGCGGGTGCGCAATCGACTCCGGCTTATGCAGGCGTCTCGGATGTGAGTTATTCCGCCTCGTGGGTTTATATCCGCACCAGTGGGCTGGCAGGGCATGTGATGGGGCCGTGGTATCTGGATGCGGCCAAGACGCAGAACTTCGGAAATTTCCCTTCTAATACCAAAGTCATCTACCGCATCCCCCGCACGCCCACGCCTGCGGCCACCAAAACCCTAACGCCGGGTGGTGCCATCGGTTACTTTGTGAATGGCGTGGCGTTCTTTGATAACCGAGACACGTTTTCTTATTCCAATACCAATGCCAAGGACGCAGATCCCACGGCGGGGATTGGCTCGGGTGATGGAATCTGGACGCGCGATGCGCTGCCCAACGAAGGGGCCACCTTCGATGCC
>JAYVOP010000273.1:0-16983 GCA_043757865.1 Verrucomicrobiales bacterium
GTTAGGAAAACACAAGCGATGTCATAGCGCTCCCGGATGATCGTAGCCGCCTCCACCCCATCCATCTGCCCCTGGAGCGTGATGTCCATGAGGATCAAGTCCGGGCGCAGTAGGCCTGCCTTCTCGATCGCCTCGGCTCCAGACAACGCGGTGCCAGCCACCTCACAGCCCATGTGGGAGATCACTTCCATGATGTCTTGGGCTACGATGCGTTCATCATCGACGACCAAGATGCGGCGGCCACTCATAGGTTTAGCGGTAGGAGAAATAAGCGTGAGAAAAGTTAAAGGTTAGACTAGAGGCGGATTTTATAGGCAGTTTCACGGAACTTTATTTCCCATCGGGTGCCTTGATGCCCGGAGAAACTGACTTTACCATTGAGTTGATCCGCTAGCATGGTGACGAGCCGCATCCCCAGTGATTGGCTGCGGGAAATGTCGAAGTCATCTGGGATGCCCACTCCGTTGTCCCACACGATCATGCTGAACTCTCCGTCCATTTCCTTGCTAATGCTTACATAAATAATGCCGTCAATTTGTTCACCGAACGCATATTTTAGCGCATTAGAAACCAACTCCGTGACGATCAAACCACAAGGTAATGCGGTATCCATGCCGAGCAGGATGTCCCGCACACTGATGCGGATTTCCCGACGCTTCCCGGCGGGCGTATTCACGCGGGTTAGCTCGCCCGTGAGCGTGCGCAGGTAGCCTTCCATGTCGATGGCACTGACGCTCTCGGATTGGTAAAGTTTCTCGTGCAGCAAGCCCATGGAGCGGATGCGGCTTTCCGATTCTTGGAGCACGGTGCGCATCTCCTCAGAGTTCGCTCGGCGGCTCTGGAGGCGCAAGAGGCTAGTTAGGATCTGCATGTTGTTTTTCACCCGGTGGTGGATTTCTCGGAGCAAAATTTCTTTTTCACGCGCGGCGGCCTCAGTCTTGACCGAGTCCCGCAGGCGGTTCTGACTGTTTTCCAGAGCTTCCACCATGTTGTTAAAACTATGGGCCAGTTCACCGATCTCATCACCTGAGGTTACGACTGCGCGGGCACTCAATGAGCCCGTGGCCACCTTGCGGGCGAAGGCTTGCAGGGCATTGATCGGTTGGGTTAATTTCCGAGCAAAGATCCAGACGGCTAGCCCACCAAGAATTAAAGTTAGACTAGCCACAATTCCGGTAGTCAAATACACTCCCTGCACATTCTGCTCATAGCTGGCTAAGCTCATTCCAATGTGGATGAAAGGACCGGCGGGCCCATCCACCTTGCAGGGCAGGCGGTAGTGGAGCGCGGGATGATTATCCAATCCTGGCAGCTCTGCGGACATGATTTTAGCATCATTGAGAGCCGGGTTTTCATCGAACCAAAACTTGGGTAAGGTCGCTTGACGGTATTGCCCGATCTGGCCCACCACCGGATTGTTAAAATGGATCAGGGATTCTCCCGTGGGCCACGTGACGACGAGGTAAGTGACGTCTGCATTCTTTTGCAGCACCTTTAAACAATGTACTACCACGGCACTGCGTTTCCCTTGGTTCAAGGACTTGCCGATGTCTTCCTCAATCCCGTTCGCGAGCATCTGAGCGCGGCTCTGGAGTTCCTCTTGGATCCGTAGCCGTTGATAGCGTACCATAAAGAGGGCGAAGCTCAAGACGCTGAGTCCGGCCACAAGCCAGGACAAAAGCATGATCCTGCGTAAGATGCTAGAGCGACGAGGGCTGGTAGGGGATTCCATGCGATCGAAAGACGAGGTTCAAGTAGCTAGGGAGCTGCCTTGGGAGAGGGATAAAGGAGATTCCCCGTGTCCTTGCTGTTCAGGGCTGCACTGCGGGAGGGGTTCCGTTGGCCAGCGGCGGCGGCCCGCGCTTCCAGGAAATCCTTGGCTTTGGCTTGGCTGACCTTGGTTTCCAGGCTCTCCCTGGAGGTGCGGTTATAGAGATAGGCTTCCCACTCATTAATAACCGCCTCCAGATACTCTGGTTTAAACGGACTGAAATGGAGCCCCCGGCTGAGCGGACTATTCCGCGAGGAAAGATCCAGGGAGATGTTGATCACATGCTGGCGCTGCTCTGGAGAGAGATCCTTGCGACACGCAATCACATGGCTCAGCAGTTTAGGGGCCTGGGCAATGGGCCGGAGGAATCCCGCGATGTCAGGATTCGCAGACACCACTTGTTTATAACCCGTGGAGGAGAGCAGACACGCGTCCGCTCCTTCCTCTTTAAAATATAGTGGCAATGCCGCCAGCATGGCAGAGCGCACCTCCTTCACATGGCAAACCTCATTCCAGGATAGATTCTGACAATTTTTCCGAATCTGGTTATCAAACCACGCTAACGGCAACTCCCCCCGGCCTGTAGCCTCGAACAAAATGCTCTGCTCCCGCAGGTCAGCGATCTTGGTGATGCGGGAAGTCTGGGCCACATAGATGGAATATTCCACTAACGGTTGATCCCAATCCGGGATCAAAATCGCTTCCAGATTCCAGCGGTTTTTCAGCATGTGATAATCGTAAGCATAGAGCGGAAACACGTCCCAGGGCGGCTCCGGGCCGCGCAGTTCATTGCGAAAATCATCCACGGGCAACACCGGTAGCACCTTCGTCTCCCCAAATAAAGGATGCGTTTTCAGCTCCTGTACCCACGGTTCAAAGGGAGTGCGCTCTTCTCCCTCCTGCGCATCCTGCACAAAATAATCACTGAAATATCCCACCCTTAGCGCCACCCTGGTCCGTTCTCCCGCTAGACTAGGAAGGAGGCTGGCCAACAGCAACGTCAGCACCCACCGCAGCTTGAGGAGGTGCTGGAATCGCCAACTTAGAGTGGCAGAAGTAAGATCGTGATTGGTCGGAATCAACATACCAATAATTTATAAAGATTATGGAAATTATCAAGCGTTTTAAAATTTCATCTTCCATGCATCCTTGAGAATCAACGAACGACCTTAACTTTGAAAGTGTTCTGAGAGGTTTTTCGCAACCATGGCTTTTTGAAACAGAGCCGGAAGCGCGCGAGTCATTGGGAGTGGCGTGCTATCCAGCCGCCATCTCTTCAACTCGCCAGCCTTAGTGCGACGGGAAGTTTTGTGCAAGGTGAAGAGATGGCGGCTGGAAGGATCCACTCCTCGGTGGACTGCCAGCCCGCGCTCCATTCGGCTATGAGAGCGTGGCGGACTGCTCCACAGTGAAGAGCAGGCTTTGGTATTTGGCTAGACTGTGATCTTGTTGGAGGGCTTCGGCGGCTAGTTGGCGGGCGACTTTTACTAATTCTTGATCACGCACTAGATCGCCTAACTGGAGGCCCGGCAGACCGCTCTGGGCGGTGCCTAGCAGATCGCCTGGGCCACGGAGTTTCAGATCTTCCTCCGCCACGGCAAAGCCATCGGTGGTTTTCTCAAGCACCTTTAGACGGGCAGTGGCCTCGGGGTTTTCCCCACTGGCGATGAGTACGCACCAACTGCGATGCGGCCCGCGGCCAATGCGGCCACGGAGTTGGTGAAGCTGGGCGAGGCCGAAGCGCTCCGCCTCGAAGATGAGCATGACAGTGGCATTCGGCACGTCCACGCCTACCTCAATCACGGTGGTGGAAATGAGCACCTGCGTCTCCCCAGTGCGATAGGCGAGCATGACGGCGGTCTTTTCCTCTGCGCTCATGCGGCCATGGACAAGGCCTACAGCGATGGGGGCGAGGCGTTCGCTCCACGCGGCAAACTCTTCTTTGGCAGCCTTTAATCGCAGTTTCTCACTCACTTCCACCAGCGGATAGACGAGGTAGGCTTGGCGTCCTAATTCCACCTGCTGACGCAGAAAGGCGGCCACTTGGCCCAGGTCAGGGGACTCCCTAACGGTGGTCTGAATGGGTCCGCGTCCGGCAGGCATCTCGTCGATGATGGAGATGTCCAAGTCCCCATAGACGGTCATGGTGAGGGTGCGGGGAATGGGGGTGGCGGTTATCGCTAACACGTCTGGAGCAAGGCCGTGGTGGATGAGTTTGGCGCGTTGGCGAACGCCAAATTTATGCTGCTCATCAATGACGACGAGGCCTAGATTCTCATACGTGGCGGCCTCGGCAATGAGCGCATGAGTGCCGATGATGATCTGCGGCGGGCCATCGCTAAAGAGGTCTTTGGTCAGGCCTTCCTTGCGTGCGCCCGTGCGCAGGCCGATGCGCAGGCCCAGAGGCTCTAGCCATTTACAGAAGTTAGCGTAATGCTGCTCCGCTAGGATCACGGTGGGAGCCATGAGGGCAGCCTGCACGCCGCTTTCAATGGCTAGCAGCATGGCCGCCATGGCCACGAAGGTCTTGCCAGAGCCCACATCTCCCTGGAGCAGGCGGTTCATGGGCCGCGTGGCTAGCAAGTCTGCGCGGATCTCGGCAATGACGCGCTGCTGGGCGTTAGTGAGTTGAAATGGCATCGTGTCCAGCCAGCGTTGCAGCCATTTCCCCGGCCCACAATGCGCGGCTCCACCCAGCGCATCCCAGTCGTGGCGGCGGCGGAGGACGTTGAGTTGGAGGGCGAAGAATTCTTCTAACGCTAGGTAACGTCTAGCACGCTCTAAGTCGGTTTGGGCGTTAGGGAAATGGATCTGTTGAAATGCTCGCTGCCGGGTGTAGCCTGCGAACGCTCCTTGCTCCGAGGGCCGTCGCAGCACGTCCGGGATGCTCTCTGGGCGCAGTTTCTCTAGCAGCTCGAAAATGACGCGACGGATCGTCCGCTGCGGCACGCCTTCCCGCTTATGGTAAATGGGCACGATGCGGTCCAGGTGCAGGAGCCGATCCGTGGGGTCATCACCGACGATTTCAAACTCAGGATGATCCATCAGCAGGCGGCCTCCTGCGGACTTTACCTTACCATAGACGACGACGATTTCATCCACGGGAAAGGCCTTGCCGATGCGTGGCATGGAGAAGAAGCGCAGGGATAATTTCCGACACCACGAGGTGGGGCGGGCGTCGGTTAAGGTGACTTCCACGTAGCTCTGCCTCGGTCCCACACGCTTGGTGGTCAGATCCACCACCACCCCCTGGATGCACAGCGGCACGTCCGTAGCATCCGCCGGAATGGTATCGAAACTCCGCCGATCCTCATACCGAGCCGGGTAGAGCGTCAGGAGGTTCTGCACGGTGGTGAAGCCAGCAGCGGCCAGCACGTTGCGGTCCTGCGTGCGTAAGTGGGGGAGGTCTGTGAGGGGAGTGGTCAGTTGGAGTCCAGCCTGCGCCTCGCTCACGGCGGATACGGCCCGGCTAGCACGCGGTTGTTCTCACTGTCGGCCACGTAAAGTTTCCCGTCGGGGCCGATCCGCGCGCCATGCGGGCGTTTGAGGGCGGTCTGCGTCCAGGTTTCGCCTAGCTGATCTCCCGCCTGACCAGGCGTGCCGGCCACTAGCTCTATTTTTCCAGTCTTGGGGATATAGCGTCGCACGCAATGGTTCTCCGTATCCAAGATCAACACGCGGCCTTGGGGGTCCATGGTCACATACTTCGGTCCATTCAGTGTGGCCTCTCGGCCTAGGCCTCCATCGCCTGTGGAGCCTTTTTTTCCAGCCGTATTGACCACGGTACGCGCGTGGCCTTGTTTGATTTCCACCAGGGAATTTCCGCCCCGTAGCACTATGTAAAGGGTTCCATCCGCCGCCATGGTCACGGCCCGCGCATCCGCCAGCGGGGCTTGGAGGGCCGCTGCGCCATCCGTCAGTTTACCACGTTGGCCATCGCCTGCTAGGGTCTGCACGGTTCCGTGCGTCAGGTCGATGGCCCGCACGCGATGATTGCCAATGTCTGCCACCAGCACCTGTGATTCGTCCGGGCTGAGGGAGGCGGTCATGGCGATGTTAAATTGGGCGTTGGCTGCGGGTCCATGATCGCCCGCAAAGCCTGTTGCGCCAGTGCCTGCGAGCGTTTTTACACTTCCACTCGCTAGATCCAGTAGCCGCAAACGGTTGTGAAAAGTGTCCGCCAGAATGAGTTGATTCCGCTTCGTTAGCGCCAGATCATGCATCCCTTTAAACACCGCCTTTTGCGCGTCCGGCCCATCCACCACCTCCTCCGGGCCGTTCTTTTCATCCCCCGCTGTGTGGGGCGCGCCTGCGATGAAACTGAGTTGGCCGTGCTCTAGTTTGAAGACCCGGTTAGACTTCGTAAACTCCACGCCATAGAGCGAGCCTGCATGGTCAATGACGATACTAAAAGGTTCGCTAAGTCGTTGAGTTACAGGAAGTCCTGCAATTATTTCCACGCGCTGAGCGGCGGAAAATACCGGCCATAACAAGGTGCAAGCGAAGGGCAGAAAGGTGAGTTTGTTCATAAGCAGACTTGTATGTGCCGAGCTTATCCCACCAGCAAGAACAATTCCTCCTGAACCACGGGAGCCGCTTTCGGAGCTTCCTCCACGGTGGCTGGCATCTCCATGGGAATGACTGTGGCTGGATCGGTGGGAGTGTCTGACGTAGTGGCCTGCTTCTTCGACCGAGGCGCTTTGACCGTCTTAGCTACGGCGGTCGCTACTTTCACTTTAGAGAAGTCTTGAGGGATGATACTCAGCGGAATCTGGAAGCTAATCCGCATCAGCCCGGAGAGGATCTCCTCGCTCCGGGTCACGTTCAGGCCGAGCACTTTACTGAACATCAGTTCTTCCATGCGCAGGACGCAGGGGAAATGCGTAGCGATCTCTTTCCACGGGCTATGGAACTCCACCACGCGGAAACCTAACGTCTCATCATACTCCACCTGGGCACAGCAGCCATCGGTATCCCGCAGCTTGGCTAGACTAACCGCGCGCTCAGTTAGGCTCGATCCTTTCAGATGCTTTAAATATGCCTCGGCTTTCTTCTGAAAGTAGTTGAACAACAACTTCTCTGGAGCCGTTTCCCCATAAATTTGGGCGATGCTTTTGAGCAGGTCCAGGGTCATTTCATTCCCCACTTCAGGGTAAAAGTGAGCCGCCTTAGCCGTTAGGCGATAGGCGATCTCTGGTCGGCCTAGCATGGTGGGACGTCTCCACGTATCCACAAGGCCCTTTTTCTCGAGCTCAGAACAGTATTGTTTAATGCCCATGTAGCTGATTTTCAGGGCTTTAGCGATCTCATTTACACTCAAACCAGAGGAGCGTTTAAGTAGATCGAGGACCGCAAATGTTTGCGGACGAGCAATCGCGCGGACGGCTTTAAGAAACATGGTGAGGTGGGTTGGGTGGAGGTTGGATCTGTAGATGTTTTCCAGTGGGTTATAATCAAGGTGCCTTAAAAATTCCCTGGCGTCAATGTCATTTCTGCGAATTTTCGCATTTCTATCTACCGCACTTCGAAATAATCCCTAACTGGCCTCGCCCATCAGTCATCGTCCGCCGGGAGTGGCCCTGCTCGGGAGTGATCTCGGAGAACTCTGGTTATGGAGCGAGCAGTTCTCCCTGCCTCCGTTCCCCGAGTTCATGTGCTAACAGCCAGCGCTTCCGCTCCACGCCGCCAGCAAAGCCCGTCAGCGCGCCATTACTGCCGATGACGCGATGGCATGGTACTAGGATGGACAGCGGATTCCGCCCCACGGCTGCGCCCACAGCTCGCACCGCCGCACTGGCTTGAATCCGCCGCGCCAGGGCTCCGTAGCTGCACGTCTGACCTGGGGGAATGTCATGCAGTGCAGCCCAGACACGTTTCTGAAAGGCCGTGCCACCGACGATGGCTAACGTGGGCAGGGGACCAGGACGCTCCCGGGCAAAGTAACGATCCAGCCAACTACGCGCTGCCGCAAAGCGTGCGCCATCATCCTGTAACCAACTGCCATGGCTCTGCGGCAGGTGTTGATGCCCAGGGAAATAGACTCCGCAAAGCCCCGCTGCGGTGGCCGTGAGAGTGAGATCTCCTAACGGAGAGGTGTAGGTGGTGCAATGAATTGTCTCAGACATAAGAGCGGCAAGATGCACCGTGGAAGTTCCCTGGCCAGGAGGAACTTGCGTAGCCTGGATGCACTCACTGTGATGCCTGAACTTTATCGTTGCGGCGGGGGCGGGGGCTTCTAGTCTGGAACACTTATGAAACCGGGTGGCACGGAGGGCGGAACAGCCCCATTTCTCGCAGGCTTGGGCTTAACGCTCACGGCCTTGGGGCTCTATTTGTTTTTGGATTCCGTGCGCGTCGTGTCCGCCGGGGCCGGGATCGTGAGTCAGCTACTGATTGGCCATGGTGGCTGGGAAACGACCTCGCGCGGAATCGTGTTTCTGCCGTTGTTACTGGGTGTGGGCACGTTGTTTTATGATTCGCGGGTGAAGTTAGGTTGGGCGCTGTTGTGGATCGGCTTGGCAGTGATCTGCGTGGAAATTTTGAGCCGATTGCAGTTTAGTTTTGATATGAAAACCAGCCATTTGCTGCTCATCTTGGGGATGTCTGCGGCGGGCCAGGGACTCATGTTGCGGGGCTTGAAAGAAGACCGAGCGACGGTGGGTAAGGAGCCGGATCATTTACCCTAGCCAACCTTCGTTCCTCCTTATTTCCTATGATCGGTGACCTCATCAAAATCCCTCTCCAGCCCGCTGGTGGCCGTGCCCAACCCCTGAAGGTGCGTTGGTATAAGCAGGCGTGGTTCCGCCGCAGTTTCATCACGATGGCGTTCCTCGGCCTCGCGCTGTATGTCGGCGGTATGTTATATCTGCGGCAGTTTCGGATGCGGGCAAATGAGTTCAACCTCCTGGACATGAAGAAGCTAGAGGTCAGCACCGTGATTCACGACCGCACAGGCAAGGAGATCGCTGAAATAGCCGTGGAAATGCGGCGGCCCGTGAGCATCAAAGATGTTCCCTATCATTTTATCCAATGCCTGCAAGCCGCCGAGGACGGGCGTTTCTTCGAGCATCATGGCGTGGACTACGTCGGCATCGTCCGGGCGGTAGTGATGAATTTCAAGGCCGGCCGACAGACGCAGGGGGCCAGCACGATCACGCAGCAGCTGGCGCGCCAAACCTTTTCCAAGGGTGATCACACCATGCTAGATCGCACTAAGGAACGGAAGATAACCGAGGTCTTCCTCGCTAAGCGGATCGAAGAAAATTTCACCAAGTCCGAGATCTTGGAGATGTATCTGAATCGTATCTATTTCGGCAGTGGTTGCTATGGCGTGAATGCCGCTGCGCTACGCTACTTTGCCAAGAACGTGAAGGATCTCAGCCTCCCCGAGTCCGCTACGATTTGCGGCCTCATTAAGAGCCCGGAGAAATACAGCCCATTGCGTGATCTAGCCGCAGCCAAGCGGAATCGCGACATCGTGCTCAAGCGCATGGTGGACGAGCATTTCCTCAGCGAAGCGGAGTCCGAGACCTTTAAAGAACAGCCTGTGCAGGTGAATCCCACTGCGGCCAATAAGGGCGGCGGTTATCTGGTGGATAAAATTCATGGCGAGGTAGGACCGATCCTTGAGGAGTTAGGCTATGATGAAGTTAGCGGCCAAGGGCTCCATATTTATACCTCGATAGATGCGGACGTGCAGAAGGTGGCAGAAGAGAGTGTGAAAAAGCGGCTGCTGGAGATTGAGAATCGGAAAGAGTATCGGGAATGGCTAACGGAGGTGAACAAACGGGACGAGCACAAGGATAAGCCCCGCGTGGATTACCAATCGTATCTCTACACTTACGATGCCTTCATCCGCAGCCTGAAGAATCGACCAGATGCTAACACTGCCATTGGCCCAGATCCCGCCTATTTACAGGCGGCGGTGGTGTTGCTGGATAATCAAAGTGGGGAAATCCTCGCCATGGTGGGCGGGCGAGATTTCATCCATAACAAGATCAACCTAGCCGAAAACAAGCCCGGCCATGCGCCCGGCACCGCATTCTTGCCCTTCGTATATGCGGCGGCCTTTGAGGGAAAAAGTTTTCCCGGTACGCGATTGAATGGCGAGCCCTTCGATAACTCCCGCATCATGGTTGGCAGTATTGAGGGCATCTTGGGCGAGTGGGGTCGGGAAGGTCAGGCAGATCTTCCCACGAAGATCACGGCTCGCGGGGCGTTGATTCAGAGCATGAATGGAGCGTCTGCTCGGCTAGGTCTCGATGTGGGCTTGCCGAAGGTGCGGGACTTTGCCGCGCGTGCGGGCTTGGATAATTTAAAGGAAGTGCCCTCCACGATTCTAGGCACCAGCGAGGTGCCATTGAGCGATCTGGCCCTGGCTTATTCCACGTTTCCTAACGGTGGCAAACGCCCCGGCGGCACGCAGATCCTCACCAAGATCACGGATGCTAATGGTCGCCAACTCTGGGTGCGAGGCGCTCCGAAGCCCGTGGTAGCGGTCACGGACGACATCACGTCCTATATGATTACGAGCTGCCTGCAAGATGCGCTGGATGTGGGCACGGGGGCTGTGGCGCATGATCTGGGGCTTATGGAGGGAGAATTTGCGGGCAAGACTGGCACGCATGTGGACTTCAAGGATCTGACTTTTGCAGGCTACTCTAGCGAGGTGACCTGTGCGGTGTGGACGGGCTTGCGGGACAAGCCGGAGACCATTTATCCATCCGCCTATTCCAATAAATGTGCGCTACCCATCTGGGTGGATGTGATGAACGCCATCAGCTCCAAACGGCCACCCAAGGCCTTTGCCGTGCCTGCGAAGATCCAGGAAGTGGAACTCTGCGCGGCTAGTGGCCTGCGGAAAACAGACCGCTGCTTTCATGTGGTGATGGACCCGCATACCAAGCGCCCCATTTATGAAGTCACGAGTTATAAAGAGTTCATGCGCCCCGGTTTCAAGTTAGACGCTTACTGCGATGTGCATGGTGGCGAAGGGGCTGCGCCTGAGATGGCGATGACGCGTCCAGAGATCGTGTTGGATAAAATTGCCAACGGCAATAAGGAGCGTCAAGTGGGCGGGAATCCCATCCCGGTGGTGTTAAAAGAAGCCATTGTGATCGGCACCGATCCGTATAACTCTGTGCAGATCGTAACTCGTAAACCACTGGTGCCTAGCAAGCCGGGAGACATCGCACCGCCACCCTCTGGTGGCGTGCTCGAAGTCCCGGACATTACCAAACGCACCAAGATGGACATCCCCGAACCTCCGCCTGTGAAGATCGAATGAAACGCCGCGTCCTCATCCTGACTCTGTGCTGGCTGTGCAGCATGCGCGCCGCGCCACCGATCAAATGGGAGCCCATTTGCTTAACCCTGGAACCCGCCGTGATGAAATTCAGCGTCTCTCACGTCCTCACAGGCGCGCGCCAGACGATTCTTTCCCCTGCGGTGGAAACGGCAGACGGCCTTAAACTCCTGGATGAGGAGGCCTGGAAGGCGCTAAACCTAACATGGGAGGCCTACCAAGCCAAAGCCACCGAGGCCGCTGCCCGACTCCTTGCCACGCTCACGCCAGAGCCGCACAAGGACGCGCGCGGTACCATAGAGTATCTGATCTTCCACAGCGACCGCCATTTCGCTAGCAGTATCATTCTGTGCCCAGAGCTGTGGAAGAAATACTCCCCCATGCTAGGGCCCAAGTTGGTGGCTTTGTGCCCGGATCGCTTCACGGTCTATCTCTTTCCGCGCGAGACCGGGGGCTTTGTAAAACAAGGCCCAACGGTGGCCAAACGCTTTGCCGAGGCGATCTATCCCGCCAGTGTGGAGGCATTTGAAATTTCAGAAACTAGCTTTATCTCCATCGGAAATTTCACCACCAGTGATCCGCCCTAACTTCTGCCCATGCATCGACTCCCCTTCCTCCTCCGCCTCTGTTTCCTGCTCCTCTGCTGCTCCTCCGTGCAGGCGCAAGTCTCTGTCACCGCCGGGCTGTCCCAAAACCAAGTCACGTTAGGCGAGCAGGTGCAACTCAGCCTCCAAGTGCGCGGCACCACTCGCCCGCCGCAGGTCCCAGAGATTACCGTGCCCGGACTGGACATTCAAAATGCGGGCGCGTCACAGTCCACGCAGATCGACGGCAACACTGGGCAAATCCAGATGTCCGTGAACTACGGCTTCCTCATCAACGCCCAGCAGGCGGGCGAATTCGACATCCCCGCCATCGAGCTAAACATTGATAACCAAATTTATAAAACGCAGCCGCTGCACCTCAAAGTGCTGGATGCAGGCGCGCCCGGCTCTGCGCCACCAGATCAATTTTCCCCTATCATCAAAATCGAGACGAGCAAAAATGAGTTCTATGAATCCGAGGTCGTGCAACTCACCGTGACCTTGCTCCTGCACCGCAGCACCAACCTGCAAGAGCAGCCCAACATCAACGTCACCAAGGACAACTTCGCGATGAAGCGTCTGCAAGGCAGCCGGGATCAACGCCTGCAAAACATCAACGGCGTGCAGTATCAGGCGATCATTTTCGTCACCTCCGTGAATGCTATTAAGTCAGGGGATCTGGTGTTAGGCCCGGCGGATGCCAAGCTCAACATGCTGGTCCCGGATGGCACGGGACGGCGTGATCCCTTCGGCATGATGAATGGCAAGGCGAAGAATTATAAGATCGTGAGCAACGTCCTGAACTTGAAGGTGAAACCACTGCCCGAGGCTGGGAAGCCTGCCAATTTCAGCGGAGCCGTGGGGAAATTCACCACTCAGATTCAAGCCCAGCCGAACAAGGTGATGGAGGGCGATCCCATTGCCGCCACGCTCTATATCAACGGCGTGGGTAACTTTGAAAGCTTGGATGCTCCCAGCATGACGCCCACCGATGGCTGGCGACAATACCCTGCCAAGCTGGTGCAAGAGAACCGCAACGTGGGCCTGGAACAAGGCCAGGTGGTCTATAGCCAAGTGCTCATTCCAGACAAGGTGCAGACGCAATTACCCGCCTTTTTCCTGACCTTCTTCAACCCGGAGACCGCCACTTACGAGACCGCCCGCACGGACGCGCTACCGCTGCAAGTGGTCCCTAATCCCGCCAAAGCGAACGCGACTAACGCCACCGCTGGGCCAACCACCACGGGCATTCGCGACTTTTCCTTTGAAGGGAAAGACACGCCGAAGGAGGACCTCCAGGGCGTGCTCAGCGTGCTGCGCAGCCCGGGCACCATGCTCTCGCTGACATCGCCTAGCATGAGCCTGCGCTATCCTTGGATCGTGCATGGCGTGGGAGGCCTGGGCTTGGCTGCGCTGGCTTTTGTGGTCGGGAAACGTCGGTTAGTAGCGCAGGCTCGGGTGCGCGCTGCGCAGGCGGCGGATGCGCCTATCAAAGCCGCCGAACTGCTCCGCCAAGTGAAAGCGGAGCAATCCAGCTTACAAAAATTTTATCGGCTAGCTGCCGATTACCTCACCGCTTGGCAGCGCGAGGGAAATCGACCGTGGCCCACGGATGAAGCCCGCGTCCAGGCCGCTCAGCAGATTCGTCTGAAACGGGATTTCTATAACTTCGGCAGTGCCGAGGCCGCCGCTCAGCCAGTGCCGCCTGCGGAGTTTCAAGAAGTGCTAGCCACGCTGCAAAAATTCTAACTTTCCCCGCTCATGTTTCGTCTCGCTCTCCTGTTAGTTTTCTTCACCATCCGCTTGGCTCAGGCGGATTTCACTGCCGCTTGTGATGCCTACGAGGCTGGAAAATTTGCCGATGCCAAGGCCGAGTTTACCGCCCTAGCCGCCAAGGAACTTTCCGCGGCGTTAGCGTTTAATCTCGGCTGTACGGAAGTGAAGTTAGGGCATTCCGCAGCAGGTCTGTTGTGGTTTAATCGCGCCTTGCTGCTGGACCCACGGCAGCGGGAAAGTTTGCAAAATTTACGCTACCTCAAGCGCAAGGAAGGCGTCTTCGTCTTTGATAGTGGCGCGCTGGACGACTTCGCCCGGATGCTGCGCCCGCAGACGTGGCCGATGCTGTTTTGGACTAGCTTCTGGATGCTAGCCGTAGGCCTGGGGGTGTTGCTGGTGCTGCGTCCCGCCCGCCTCTGGCCTTGGATTACGGGCCTCAGCCTGGCCTTCGTGCTCATGCTAGTGTCCGGCCTCGGCTGGGCCACGCGCGCCCGCCAGACGCCCGCCAGCGAACTCAGCATGGTGATGAAAGAAGACCTCTCCGTGCTCAATGCTCCAGCAGAAACTGCCGACGCCCTCATCACCATCAACGCTGGAAGCCTCGTGCATCCCTTAGAAGTGCGCGGCCCATGGACCTACTTGGAACTCCCTGGAGAATCCGGCACTCGCGGCTGGCTGCCCACCGCCACGTTAGAGAAACTCTGGCCATATCCAGAAGCCCAGGCGCTCATCGAATAAGGAACCCCATCGCATTATTTTCGGTGGGTCATAAAAGCGGTCAGGACGATCGCTTACCAGCTCAGGGGGACGACTAAGTTCCAGGATGCCCCGCCTCCGCTGGCACGGCTAGCACGGGCATGGTGGGGATCACTTTTTTAGCCCCATTCACGATCACGTGATCCTCGGCGGTGAGTCCCTCTTTGATGATGCGCTGGCCGTCGTGCGTGCGGCCCACTTGCACGGGGCGGATCTGGGCGGTGCTCTTGTCATCCACCACATAGACGAACTTGAGGCTCTGGTTCGTTTGCAGCGCGTCCTCCGGGAGCACGAAGGCGCGATATTTTGCACTAGCTGGTAAACGGAGCCGGGCATATAGACCGGGCGTAAGTCGATGATCTGCGTTAGGAAAGACCGCCCGCAGCACAATGGCCCCGGTGGTGGCGGCCACGCGATTATCCAGGGACTCCACGTAGCCTTGGCGCGGATAGCCAGTTTCATCCATGAGCTGCAGCTCGATCACCACGCGGCCTTGCGCATCTACGGGCAGCTTCTTTTCCGCCTGGAGCTTGGTGTAGCGGAGGAAGGAGGCTTCATCCAGATCCGCATAAGCATACGCTTCCCCCACGCTCACCACCGTGGTTAGCAACGTGGTAAAGCCCGCCACGCCACTGACATAATTCCCCGCCGTTACCATTTCCCGGCTGGCGAGGCCATCAATGGGGGAGGTGACCTCACTGAACTCATACTCCAGCGCGGCGGAAGCCTGCGCAGCGTGGGCGGCCTTGGCGGCAGCGGCGGCCTCGGCGGCTTTGCTGCGGCGGGTTTCCGCCTCTTCATTGCTGATGGCTTTGGAGGTTAGGAGTTCGTCCGCGCGCTTGGCTTCGCGCGCGGCATTGGCCGCAGCTAGGTCCGCGCGCTCGGCAGCGGCGGTGGCTTGATCCAGCAGTGCCTTGCTGGGCCGACGGTCGATCACAAAGAGCACGTCCCCCTTCTTCACCAGTTGCCCAGGGGTAAATTTTATTTCAGCAATGTGACCGGAGGTGCGGGGCCGGATCTCCACACTCTCCCGCGCATCCAAGCGGCCGGTGAGTTCTTCCCAGTCGAACATTTCCTGCGCCACGGGCTGCGCCACCGTGACTTGGCTAGGCGGCATCTGCGGCAGGTGGGGCGGCCCGTCGGGGTGACAAGCGCAGAGGGCCAAGGGCAAAAGAAGGAGGCGGGTGGGGGAGGAGAGCATCATGCTAGGGCGGGGAATAGGGTGGCCCGCAGCGGAGGCGCACGCGGGGAATAGTCAACGGTATTTCCTGCCCTGCGGGCCGCGCCACTCCTGAGTTGCATCCCGTCGTAGGTGCGTTATGGGGGCGGCCCTATGCACGGATTTCATTACCATAACTCAGAACTATATTGCGATGGAGTCAGCCTCAGTGGCTTGGCCCAGCAGCACGGCACCCCTCTTTATGTCTATAGTGCCAAGACCATCTTGGACCACTACACCCGCCTGGATGCGGGCATGGCAGGCACGGATCATCTGGTCTGCTTTGCTATGAAAGCAAATTCCAATCTAGCGGTGCTCAATTTGCTAGCCAAAGCCGGGGCCGGCTTCGATATTGTCAGTGGTGGCGAACTTTACCGCGTCATCAAAGCGGGTGGAGACGCCGGGAAATGCACCTTCGCTGGCGTGGGTAAGACCCGGGAGGAGATCGTCTATGCGCTAGAGCAGGGCGTGTATAGTTTCAATGTCGAGAGTGAGGCCGAGCTGCGCTACATCAATCAAGTGGCGGGAGAAATGGGCAAGATCGCCCCGGTGGCGGTGCGCTTGAATCCTAACGTGGACGCCAAGACCCATGCCAAAATTTCCACAGGTAAGAGCGAGAACAAGTTCGGCATCGAATTCGAGCAGATAGCCGATGTCTATGCGCGGGCCGCGCGCGATTTGAAAAACATCCGGCTCCGTGGCGTGCAAATGCACATCGGGAGTCAGCTCACTAGCGTGGAGCCCTTTTCCCAGGCTGTTTCCAAGGTGGTGGCGCTGGTAGCAGAGCTGAAGGAAAAGTATGCGCTGGAGTTCTTCAGTATCGGCGGCGGCATCGGCATTGTTTATAAAGATAGCCTGGCTAGCGGCTCGCCCACGTGGTGGGAGGAGAAACGCCGTTCCGGGGAACCCGTGCCCCTGACCATCGAAGCCTATGCGGAGCGCCTGCTGCCCATGCTCCAGCCGTTAGGGCTGCGCATCCTGCTGGAGCCGGGACGTTTTATGGTGGGCAATGCCGGGGTTCTGCTAACTAAAGTGCTCTATGAAAAGAAAGGCAGCGTGAAGACCTTTAAAATCGTGGATGCGGGCATGAATGATCTCATCCGCCCGACGCTGTATGAAGGCCATCACGACATTGTTCCGCTGCGCCAACCAGCCTCTGAGGGTGAAAAGGAACTGGTGGATGTGGTGGGTCCGATCTGTGAGAGCGGAGATTTCCTGGCCCAGAATCGGGAGCTCGCCCCGGTGAAAGAAGGCGAGCTACTAGCCGTGATGAGTGCTGGGGCCTACGGCTTCGTGATGGCGTCCAACTACAATACGCGCCCGCTGCCAGCAGAAATTTTAGTGACCGACACTTCCGCTCATGTGATCCGCAAACGGCAGACGCTGGACGACGTGCTGGCGGGTGAGATCATCCCCGCCTAACTGTTCCCCGCCATGCCCTACCGCATCTGCAAGAGCATCGAAATCGAGAACGGACATCAACTGTCCAAGCATCCTGACAAGTGCCGTTTTCCCCATGGCCACAGCCGGAAAGTGGAGTTCATCCTCACTGCCGATGACGTGGATGAAAATG
>JAYVOP010000274.1:0-4475 GCA_043757865.1 Verrucomicrobiales bacterium
ATACCCAGGAAATTACTTGTAACTTGTCGTGAAATTATGGTATTATTAATAACTATTTTCCAGTTTCGGGTTGACGGGAATTTCAATCCCATGTTCATCTCGTCCCCGCGTCCGACCACCCTAGCAACTCTTTCAGCGCCCTCGACATACCTATTTAAACAGAGTGCGACTTACCGCGCGCTATGTTTCTTGCTGAATACAGCAATTTTTTCCTCGATCAAACGTATCCCAGTGATCGGGAGTCTCACCCACCCAGTCACTGCCTCAACCTACCCACCACTTTCCAACAAACTTTATGGCCAATCTTGAATTAGATGGTGGAATCAAAATCTACCTCCGCGAAATCGGCAAAACGCCGCTCCTTACCCCCGAAGAAGAAGTCCAGCTTGCCGCGCTCATTAAGGACGGGGACAAGGATGCCCGTGCCCACATGATCAAGGCGAATCTGCGCTTGGTCGTGAAGATCGCGCAAGATTATGCGAACTACGGCTTGCCGCTGCTGGATCTCATTTCCGAAGGGAATATCGGCCTGATGAAGGCGGTGGAGCGCTTCGACCCTAACAAGGGCGGGAAACTTTCCACCTACGCGGCGTGGTGGATTAAACAGAGCATCAAGCGCGCGCTGGCGAATCAGTCGAAGACGATCCGCCTGCCCGTCCACATGGTGGATAAAATTTCCAAGATGCGTCGGGTGGCCATGTCCATGTCCGAGGATCTGGGCCGGGAGCCCACGGATGATGAACTGTCTGAAGAAATCGGCATCGACCGGGCCAAGCTCGCTCAGCTCAAGGCGGCTAGCCTGCGTCCGGCTTCGCTGGATGCGCCAATCTCTGAGGATGACTCCACGGAGTTCGGGGAAATCATTGGTGATGATCGCGCGCAGAACCCGCATGAAATTCTGAGCCATCGGAACATGCACGATCAGCTCGATGGGCTGCTGGATGTGCTGGACGAGCGGGAGCGGAAAATTATCGACGCCCGGTTCGGCCTCAATGGCCAGAAGCCGAAGACCCTGGAAGAAGTGGGACAAGAGTTTGGCGTGACGCGCGAGCGGATTCGCCAGTTGCAAAACATTGCCCTCAAAAAATTACGTCGCGCCCTCCAGAAGAAGGAAGACCCCGGTCCACGTCCCCTGCGCGGAGCCCGCAAGAAGCCCAGCAGCCCGCTGGCATCGCTGCTGGCTGGCATCAGTGATGATGACGATGAAGATGGCGACGATGATGCTGCAGCGGCGGATGACGATAGCTTCGATGATTTTGATTGAGCCTTGCTGCGCTGATCTCGCATGAACGAAGTATGCATCATTGCGGGCTTGGCCATGGCCGGGTGGGCGTTGAGGACTTTTGCGAATGCATGGTTGCGGCGGCTCGGAGGTTTGGTCATTTTAACGGCTAGCTATCAGCTCGGGCTGGCGCTCGCGGATGAGCCTTGGGTGGGCCTTCTGATGGCTTCGCTGTGGGTGCTGGTGCCGCTGTTCAGTCTCGTGCTGGTCACGCGGCGGGCCTCCTTTCCGCTGGATAGGCCACTGCGTTATCGGCGGGCTCCGGGGCCAGAGGATTTTCCAGAGTTAGAGCCGTTGACAGAAGAATTCCTGGCAGCAGGTTTTGAGTTTCAGGATGATATTGGATGGGATTGGGATCCGTTACAGCAGTTCACGCGGCTTTTTGTGCACCCGCGCTTGCAGATTCAGGGGGCGATCCATTTGCACACCCAGGCGGACCTGTTGCTAAGCTTCATTAGCCTCACCACCCGCACCACGCAAGGCCGCCGCTGGACAACTTGGAACGCACCTTTCCAGTCTGGGCTACGTTTGCCACCAGAGGATTCCCTGCGGGATGTGCCGTTTGTGGAAACGGTTATCGACTTGCTAGAGCAGCACGCAATTTTGCTAGAAGGCCCCGTGCCCACGGCCAACATCCTGCCGCCAGACCGTGAGTCCTTGCTGCGCCTAACCCAGGAGGAAGGCCGCCGCCAAGTGGATTACAATTTAGACGCCGGGCTGCTCAGACTGACGGGCGATGGCCAATTCAGCTACTCTTGGAAAGGCTGCTGGTGCATGGCCCGGCAGTTTATGATTGATTTGGTGCGCTGGTCGTAGTTAATGTCCACCTCCCATCCTCACTATGAAATCCACCCTCCGCACGCTCCTCCTCGTAGGGCTCGCTATCAGCTTCAGCGCTTGTAAAAGCAAACCCCTCACGGGCATCTCCGCCGATTATGCCGCCACCTTCCGGCCAGATGTCTCGATCGGCTCTTACTACCACACGCGGCGGATGTCCTATTTCTATGACACCCAGCCAGACTCGTTAGTTACGAAAATGGCCACGCACATTTTCGGCACCCAGAAAGTGGTCCAACTCTTGGATGCCAACGCGGGCGCAGGTTGGGCACGCGTGCGCTCGCAGGATGGTGAGATCGGCTTCATGCGCTTTTCTAATCTCATCATCGTGCCGCTAGAAAAACAGCCGGACGCACCTAAGCGCAAGCATCGGAACTAACGCCCATGCCTCGCCCTCATGGTGTCCTACTGCTGCTGGCATTCCTAGCCGCCTCCCTGCTTACCGGAGCGCTGGTGGCTCCGTGGCTTTTCAAGGCCGGAGAATGGTTCGTGGGCATGGTGCATACCTTTCACCATGAAAACTCGCCCGTGTTAGGGTGGTTTACGGAGAAGTTAGAGAAATCGGATTTCAGTAAATACTTCAATCGTGCGATGCTCATCTCCGCCCTCGTTTGGCTGTGGCCATTTTCCCGCTGGGCTGGCATGAGCAAGGGGGACCTGGGGCTAGAGCGGAATCGGTTCCGCTGGCAGGATCTACTAGTGGGATTCATGCTCGCGTCCATGCTGCTGCTAGTCATGGGCTTCTACTATGTGATGCAAGGCCGCTTCGGCACCAATCCCAAGGCTGCTGCTGGTGAGGCCGCAGGCCTCGCAGTGGTGGCCGCCATCTGTGTGGCCCTAGCAGAGGAATGGTTTTTCCGTGGAGCGCTTATGGCCTTACTCCTGCGGGTGTTGCGGCCACTGCCAGCACTGCTGTTTCTCAGCGCGTTCTTTGCCGTGATCCATTTGCTCCAGCCGCCGGATGACATCGTGGTGGCGGATCAAGCCGTGGGAGCGGGGACGGGATTCTGGATGGTGGGGCAAATTTTCGCCAAATTCGGACAGGCCAATTTCCTCATCGCAGAAGGCTCCACGCTCTTCATGGTCGGGCTCATCCTCGGCTGGGCGCGGCTGCAAACGCGCTCGCTCTGGCTCTCCATGGGACTGCATGGCGGCTGGGTTTTTGGGATCAAATTTTTCGCTGGCCTCACGCGCACGCCCAAGGGGATCAAGCCTGCCAGCTACTTGCCATGGATCGGGCAGGATCTGAAAATCGGGGCCACGCCCTTGCTGGTGCTGTCCTTGACCGGCCTCATCATGCTAGGGTGGCTCGCCCTGCGGCGGGCGGCCCTGCGCACTTTACCTAACGGGAAATGAACTGGCGTTCCCGCTGGCAACAGTGGCGTGCGGCCATCCATCCATATCAGGTGGCGTTGGTGGATCTGCTCTATCCCCGGCAGTGCGATGCGTGCCGTAAGCCGCAGATGGATCTGCCGGAGTTCCCAGTCGCTGGCCGTGTGTGCGATGACTGTTATGCCGAACTAACCCGGGTGCAGGCTCCGTATTGCCGACAATGTGCAGAGCCCTTTGGCATGGAACATTCGCAGGAATTCCTCTGCGCTAACTGTACAGACCGCCAGCTCGCGTTCGACTTCGCGTTCGCGCCCTTCGAGTCGCGTGGCCCCGTGCGGGACATGATCCATGAGTTCAAATACAACCGCCAACTCCATCTCAAAGTCGCGTTAGGAAATTTACTGGCCGAGGCCCTTGAAGAGCCGCGCTTAGCCGCCCGCCAAGACTGGCTGCTCACGCCCGTCCCGCTGCACCCCATCCGCTTTCGAGAGCGAACCTTCAACCAATCCGCCGAGCTAGCCGATGCGCTCCACACCACCACCGGCCTAGCCGTGCAGCCCGGCTTACGCCGCACCCGCTACACCACTGGCCAAGCGCGCCTGGACCGTGAGGGACGTCTGGAAAATCTCCGAGGTGCCATTGCCCTAACCCCACGCGCTAAAGCCTCCCGATGCTTCACTGGCCGAGCCGTCCTCCTCATCGACGACGTCCTAACCACCGGAGCCACCGCCCATGAGTGCGCTGCGGTGCTGAAGCAACAAGGCGGAGCCGCCGTGGTGGCCGCTCTGTGCGTGGCCCGGGGTTAAATACAGTTGCGCCTGTCGGGCGGCCACGCTCTTCTCCGCAGCCATGCTTCCCGCCATCCTTACCGCCTTTCTCTTCGCTGGGTCCGCCATTTTTTCCCAGCGAGCCGCCCGCATTTTCGGCAGTCTGGGGGCCAATTTTTATCGGCTAGCCGGGGCTTGCACTATGCTGGGGCTGCTGACTTGGTGGCGCTATCCTGACAGCATTCACGCCACGTTGT
>JAYVOP010000275.1:0-16961 GCA_043757865.1 Verrucomicrobiales bacterium
GCCAGCACGTCACGCCTCTTGAGAGCAACTCATTATATTCTCTAAAATATGATAAAATTCAAATTTATGATTTACAAATCATTTATAAAAATCTTATCATAAGCCTGCAATTATGGTAATTTAGAAATTAAATCGCATTTTAGGCTATTGCAATTCGATCACCCTGAGACTTGAGGTAATTTGAACTAGTCAAATTGCCTAAGCTGTTCTAGAAATTCCCGAATAAAACTTCCTATTTATGTTAGATTACCTAAAAGGTGTGAACCGTACACTCTTGCCAACGACTAAACGCGCCTGGGCTGACTTGATGATTCTGCTGATCATCCTGACGGTGATTAATGTGGCGACAACTCGCTTCACGGATTTTGGCTGGGTGGAGGTAAACCCCTCTCCGTGGCTGTTGGTGCCGCTCTTTCTCGGGGCGCGCTATGGATTTAAATGGGGCGTGATCGGCGGAGCCACGGTGGCTTTGCTCATCTACTTGGTCCGCGTGGTGGTGGCTATTTCACAGGATGAAACGCAGTCGCTCAGCGCCATTTTCACCCACCAGCTCTTTTACTTTTTGAGCTTTCCAGGGACGGGGTTCATCACCGGGGAGACACAGGGCTTAATTTCTAAACAACTGGCCACCGCGCAGGAGAAAATGCAGGTGCTGCAGGTGAAAGAGGATCGGCTAGAAGCGGAATTGGATGTGGCGGAGGAGGCGCGGTTTCAGTTACAGGAAAAGCTAGCGCTGCATGGGGCGGAGCACTCGAATCTGGATCGCCAACTGCGGGCATTGTTCGATCCCACGGCTGGGGCCATTTTCCCGAATCTCCTGCGCCTGCTGCGGGACATGGCCAGCGTCACGGATGCGGCGGTGTATGCGGTGGATAAGGGTCAGATGAAGCGCATTGGGCTCATCGGGGAGGAGGAACAGTTACCGGAAACCTTGCTGCTAGTAGAGGTGGAGATCGCTAAGCTCGCCACGGAACGCACGGCCCTCACGACGGTGAAAGAACTCTGGCAGGAGACGCCCGAACAGAAGACGCCGTTCATCGCAGCGCTGCCTTGGCTGGGGGGCGGCGGCACGGTGGCGGCCATCCTGTTGATTCATCGGATGGAATTTCTCGGTGTGACTTGGAGGAACCTCAGCCGCATCCAAATGATCTGCCGCTGGGTGGCGCAGTATGTGGATCTGCGAGTGCAGGCAGAAGGTGCCGCCCAAGGGCTCGGCGGGAATACGGGCGCGCTGATCGTTAGTCCGCGTTCTTTAAAAGGCACGCTGCAACAAGCCGTGGCCATGCATAGAGATTGGCGTCTGCCCAGCACGCAGGCTACGTTTGAATTCACCGAATCCGTCCCCGAACACGTGAGCAAGTTGCTCCCACAAGCGGTGGCTAAGGTGATGCGCTCCACGGACGTGGGCTCGTTAGAGGGAGATCCAACCAAGCCCATTTTCAAAGTGCTGATGCCCTTTGATGGGGTCCATGATGCGGAAAAATTATTGGATACCGCCCTCAAAGCCATTGGCAAGGTGCCGCAACTGGCAGGCAAGGTCGTGGGGAATCTTTCCCTCACGGATGATGACGTAGCCACCGCCTAGCAACCTCTCAACTATCGCCCCTATGACTCGTTTGCTGCCTTTCCTACTGATCCTGTTGCTTTTCCTCGTGGAAGCCTCCGCGTGGCATCAATTCCAGTTAGGCGAACAGACGGCTGACCAGCACCTCGCTTGGTGGACGCACGGGTTTGTGGCCCTCACGGTGGCGGTCATCGGCTCGTTTACTTTACGGAAAGCAAGCTGGCAGACGCGCTGCACCCTAGCCGCGTTTTTCTTCATCCTAGCCGTGGTGCTCCCGCTTGCAGGAGTGCTGCTCGTGCTGGCGCTGGGCTGGATCCTCAGCACTCCGGCAGGCACGGGCGAACGCCCCGAAGACCGCTACGTCTTCGGCAATCCCGCCGCCACTGCCGCCCGCCGCGAGTCCCGCCACGGCCCGCCAGAACTCCTGCCGCTGACCGAAGCCATGCGGGCCTTCAGCGCTCCAGAGTTAGAGAAAATGATCCACGGCCTGCGCCACCTCCAGCCCGCCCGCCTCACCCGACATTTCCTCCAGCGCTTCCAAATCGACCCCGCCTCCCACCTGCAATTCGCGGCCCAGGGCATCATCACCGGGCACCTGGAACAGTTAGAAATTCAGCTCAAGACCATTACCGCCCGGCTGGCGAGCAATCCCTGCGGTATCGACTCTCAACTAGCCGCAGCGGAAATCCTCCTCGAACTAGCCGACTGGACCCCCGCTGGTGATGCCACTGCGCAAGTCTATCAAGCCGATGCGGAGCGCCACCTCCAAGCCGTCCTCGCCCAACAACCGCGCCACCAACACGCTCTGCGCCTGCAAGTCCGCGCCTTGTTCGGCCTGGAAGATCTGACCGCTGCCAAGAGTGCCTGCGCACAGCTAGCCGCTAGCGAACCTTCCACTATCCTCGCCAAAATGGAGGCGGATCTCCGCTCAGGAAACTACCCCACGCTCCCCACCCTAGCCGCTCTAGCCCTCCCCGGTTCTGCCGACACTGCCGAGATGCTGGGCTTCTGGACGGGCCGCATCGAAGCCCCCGCAGCCCTTCGCCCCAAGGCCTCCTAACGATCCCATGAAAAGCGCCTTCCAACCCAAACCAGACGTCTGCCTCCTCCTCGAAGGCACCTATCCCTACGTGGCGGGCGGCGTCTCCACCTGGGTGCATCAGATCATCAACGCGCTGCCGGAGTATCAGTTCTCCCTCTTCTTTATCGGCTCTGAAAAAGCCGCTAATACTAGCTACAAATACCAGCTTCCCTCCAACATCATCAGCATCGAGGAACTCTACCTCCACGAGCCCGCCCGCGGCGGGAAATCCTCCCACGCGCCCGATGCTGCCTGCGTAGAGTTGCTGACCCTAGCACGGAATTTCCTCTTCGATTCCCCCGCAAGCACAGGCGAGACCACCGCCTTCCTTGCCATTTCTCGCGTCATGCAACGCCTCTCCAAGGTCACCACCTTCGATGCCGTCTGGGGCCATCCGCTGGTCTGGGATCTCGTCTGCGATGTCTATGAAAAGTACGCCCCCGAGGAATCCTTCCTCGATTTCTTCTGGGCCGTGCGCGCCCTCTGCGAGCCCGTGTGGAAGATCATTGCCGGCATCGATCGCGTTCCGCCCGCCCGCATGTATCACAGCCTGTGCACGGGCTACGCAGGCTTTGCAGCGGGCATTGCGGCTAGTAATTTCGAGTCCGCTTTCCTCCTTAGCGAGCACGGCATCTACGTGCGCGAGCGCGTCTCCGAACTCCAGAAAGCCCGGTGGATCACCGATCCGCCCGTCATTCGCCCAGACCTCTATCGCCAGCCCGCCTTGCTGCGGCGGATCTGGATCGAGTTCTTTAAACTCCTGGGCCGCTTCGCCTATCAGACCGCCAACTACGTCACCTCCCTTTTTGAAAATAACGCCCGCACCCAAGTCGAATTTGGTGCCGATCCCCGCCGCATTGAAATCATTCCTAACGGCATCCACGGCCCGGATTTCTACAAGCTCCGTGGCAAACGACGCGCTGCCCGCCAACTGAACTTTAGCCGGAAAAACGTCGGCTTCATTGGCCGCGTTGTCCCTATCAAAGACATCAAGACCCTGCTCAAGAGCGCCCGCATCGTCGTCAACCTCCTGCCAGACACCCAGTTCCTCATTGCCGGCCCCATGGATGAAGAACCGGAGTATGCCGAAGAATGCCTCACGTTAGTGCAACACCTCGGCTTGCAAGATCATGTGAAATTTCTCGGCTCTGTGAAAGTGCAGGAACTCATGATCGAGCTAGACCTCATGATCCTCACCTCCATCAGCGAAGGCCTGCCCTTCGTCATTTTGGAAAGCTATGCGGCGGGCGTCCCCATCGTCAGCACCGACGTAGGAGCGTGCCGAGAGCTGATCGAAGGCCGCGCGGATGAGAAGCCCAGCTTCGGCCCCGGCGGCTTCGTCGTCCCCGTGGGCAATGCCGAACAACTAGCCGATGGCATGATTCGCATCCTCACGGACCCCCTGTTAGGCGATCAAATGGGCGATGCCGGACGCCAGCGCGTGGAGGCCCATTACGCTAGCCAGACCGTGGTCAAACGCTACCGCCAACTCTACCAACTCACGCCCAAAGACTTCAACCGCACCGGCCTCGTCCCGCTGCATCGGCTCCACATCACCTCCACCGCCGTCCCCACCGTCACCTCTTAAATATTATGGCAGGCATTGGCTTCGAACTTCGTAAAATCAGCCGCAGTGGCTCGTTGGAAAGCATCTTCCGCGCTTACGCCTTCTCCGGCATCATCAGTAGCGGGCCGTGGATCATTTCCATCCTCTCCCTGGCCTTCCTCACCCGCGTCCTTTATCTCTTCCTCCCCAAGGACGCCATCCAACTCTTCTCCGCCTCCGTCACCCATTGCTACGCCTTCTCCCTCATCCTCGTAGGCCCCCAGCAGCTCGTCCTGACACGACATGCCGCAGATAAATTTTTCTCTAAATCTCGCGACAGCATCTTCCCCTCCTGCTTCGGAGCGCTTACCCTCACCACCATCCTCGCGCTCATGGTCGGCACCATTTTCTTTGGCCACATGGTTGGCGGCTCCCTGCTTTATTGCCTCAGCGCCACCGCCCTCATGGTCATGGTGTCCTGCATCTTCATCATCGCCAACTACCTCACCGCCCTGCGGGATTACCAGAGCGTCGTCTGGAGCTTTTTCTGGGGCTACGTCGCCAGTTGCGGACTCGCCTATCTTTCCGCGAAAATCTACGGGGAAGAGGCCGTCATTCTCGGATTCGCAGCGGGCCACGGACTACTGCTAGTGCTGCTGCTGCGTTGCCTGCATCGGGAGTTCGGAGCTGGGGCCCACACTTCCACCGGCGGAGCCTGGGACTTCGTGCGCTACTTCTTCCGCTTCCCCGCCCTCGCCTGTTGCGGCTTCTTTTATAACATTGGTATCTGGGCAGATAAACTCATGTTCTGGTGGTTCTCCGATAGCCACACCCAGATCCGCGGCAGCCTCTACGCCGCCCAGCTTTACGATACCGCCATCTACCTCAGCCTCCTCAGCATCGTCCCCGGCATGGCCGTCTTTTTCCTCAAACTGGAAACCGAATTTGCCGACCGTTACCAAGCCTTCTTCGATGCCATTCAAGACGGCGGCAGCCTCACGGACATCCGCCAAGCCAAGCAAAACGTCATTGACACCCTGCGGGCTGGGCTCAGCCAACTCTTCAAAGTCCAGCTCCTCACCACCACCATCCTCGTCGCCTTCGCGCGCCCCATCGCAGAGGCCTTCGGCATCGGAGCCACCCAGGCCGGCATTTTCCAAGTCACCCTCTTTGGCGCGTTCCTCCTCGTCTGCTTCCTCAGCATGCTCACCGCCCTGTTCTATTTCGACGATCAAAAAGGAGCCCTCCTCGCCAGTGCCGTCTTCGCTCTCACCAACGCGGGCCTCGGATACCTCACCATCAAAATTAACGAAGCCTGGTATGGCTTCGGCTTCGTGGTAGCCGCGGGCCTGGGCGTCATGATCGTCGCCAACCGCCTCAACGCCCGCGTCGCCCGTCTCGAGGAAATGGCCTTTCATCGTTAAAGAGGCCTCGCAACGGGCGGCGGGGCAAGTGGCCGCCCACCGGTGGTCGGGTCCACAATTTTGCTAGCAGTGCCGTCACGGTGATTGGAGGCGGAGCCCGTAAAGGTAGCGCCGTGACCGAAAGGATGGTGGCGTTAGGCGTTCTCCAGCTTCTTGCTTTCGCGACGACGGGCGTTGCTATCCAGGATGCGTTTGCGCAGGCGGATGTTCTCTGGAGTGGCTTCCACGAGTTCATCCGGGGCGATGTATTCGATGGCGCGTTCCAGTGTGAAGCGGATGGGCGGCGTGAGTTGGATGCCTTTATCTGCACCGGCAGAACGGAAGTTGGTGAGCTGTTTGCCTTTGCAGGGGTTCATCGGCAGGTCTTCCGCACGCGGATTTTCGCCAATGATCTGGCCTTCATAGACTTGCTCTTGGGCGCCAATGAAGAGCTTCCCACGCACTTGGATCATGTCCAGACTGTAGGCCGTGGCCTCGCCTGTTTCCATGCTCACCAACGTGCCGCTGAGGCGCGTTGGGATCGGGCCCGCCCAGTCGTCGTATTTCTGGAAGAGGTGGCTGAGCACGCCGTTGCCGCTGGTCTGATTCATGAGATCGAACTCGAATCCGATCAAGCCGCGCGTGGTAATGGTGGCCTCGATAAACGTGCTATGCGGATGCACCGCCATGCTGGTGACGATGCCTTTACGCTCGGCAATGGCGCGCATGACGGAGCCCACGTATTCCTCTGGAACCTCGACGTAGAGCGTCTCGTAGGGCTCCTGGGTCTTGTTGTTTTCGTTCTTCTTGAGAATGACCGATGGTCGGCTGACGAGAATTTCAAATCCTTCCCGACGCATCTGCTCCACGAGCACCGCAATCTGCATGGCTCCGCGTGCGGAGACATTGAAAGTGCCAGAGAGGTCCGTGTCCTCAAAGAAAATAGAGATATTAGACTTCACCTCTTTGACGAGCCGATCCCGCACTTGGCGGGTGGTGACGAACTTGCCTTCTTTACCCGCAAACGGGCTATCGTTGACGCTGAATTGCATGACCACCGTGGGCGGATCAATGTCCACGAAGGGCAACGGGGTATCTTCTTCTAACGCACTGAGCGTTTCCCCGATGTCGATGTCTTCAAAGCCTGCGAGGCCCACAATGTTGCCAGCCACTGCGTTCGCAGACTCTTGGGTGGAGAGCGCGGTGTATTCAAAGACGCGGGAAATTTTGGTCTTCACCTTGGTGCCGTCTTTGCGATAGACGAAGATCTGATCACCCTTGGAAACGCTGCCGCCGAGGATCTTGCCCATGGCGATCCGGCCCACGTAATCATCCCAACCAATGTTGGAAACCAACATTTTGAAGGGCAAGGAAGGATCGGCGGTGGGCGGCGGAGTGTGTTCCCAGACGGCTTCGAGCAGCGGGATCATGTCCTCGTTAGCGTCTTCCAGGTTCTTCTTAAAATAGCCATCCCGCGCGCTGCCGTAGAGGAAGGGGGCGTTAAATTGTTCATCGGTGGCATCCAGTTCTAGGAGGAGTTCTAGGACCTTTTCTTTCGCGGCGGCGGGGTTGCCATTAGCGCGGTCGATCTTGTTAATGCAGACCATCAGGTGCAGGCCTTCTTGCAGCGCCTTGCGGAGCACGAAGCGGGTTTGCGCTTGGGGGCCATCATAGGCGTCCACCACCAGCAGCACCCCGTCCACCATCTTCATCACCCGCTCTACTTCACCACCGAAGTCGGCGTGGCCGGGGGTGTCCACAATGTTGATGATGCGGTCTCCCCAGAGCACGGAGGTGTTCTTGGCCTTGATGGTGATGCCCTTTTCTTTTTCCAGATCCATGCTGTCCATGGCGCGCTCTGCCACCACTTGGTTATCCCGGAAGGCACCGCCTGCGCGCAGGAGTTTGTCCACGAGGGTGGTTTTCCCATGGTCAACGTGGGCGATAATGGCAATGTTACGGATGTTCTTGTTTTGCATGGTTTGCAGGGGGGGATGTTGGGGGGGTAAAAATAGCGCGGCCCGAGCGGGGAAAGAGCCACAGCGGTTGATTCACGGCGCGGAGATGAGTAGCGGAAGACTGCTAAAGCACGGGCAGTTCGCATGGCGAGACCGGAATCGAAGGGCGCAACCCATGACACACATCTCATGGCGCGCAAGTGCCGGAATGCGCGCTGGGGAATTTTTGCTGAGCGCGGTGGTGCGGGGCTGCTGCCGAGCCTTTCGTTACTCTGCGGGTGCGCATGCGGGAAACGTCCGGCGGGCGGAAATCGACCCGGTGCTCTAGGCCAGTGGGAGAGGGAATTTGCGGCAAAATCGCCTCATATTCCAAAAATTATCGTTAATTCTGATTTTTCCCTTAAAATGATGAAAACTAACGAAATAATTGCGATATTTTCGGAATATCAATTGATCTGGCCGTGATATCAATTGATTTGGCCGGGATATCAATTGATCTGGCCGGGATAGCAATTGATCTGGCCGGAATAGCAATGGATCTGGCCGGAATAGCAATGGACTTGGACCCGTGAATGCACCACCTTCCGCTACATCCGCCGATTCGTTTGGAATGCTGGGCGCGGAGTGCGGGCCAGCGGTGCGGGTGGCGGTGGGCGCAGGTAGGGATTGGAACGATTCCGGAGCGTGCTTTCCCGCGCGGGGGCCACGGCTTCGGCGGTTTGATCTTTTTGCCATTGATAGAGCATGAGGCCGACGACGATGCCGATGTCGAAATACACGTAGAAGTTCACCGGGTAGTTGGAGAGCACCGCGCCATTCGCAATCATGGCCAGCAGGTTAGCTAAGAAGCAACTGAGCGCAGTGACGCCTAAGCTAGCACTGAGGCCTGGTGGCTGGGCGACCACGAAGCGATGCATCGCCCGCAGCACGAAGAACACCAGGATGGAGATGAGGATCAACGGCACGTAGCCGATCTTTAGGATCATGAGGGAAAAGGCATCGTGGAAGGCGAGTCCAGAAAAGTTGGCCATGGTCTTGCCTTGGAAGCCAATGCCAAACGGCGTCCAGAGACTGCTCATGTGAGTCATGTTATAAAACCCCTCTAACCGTGAATTAAAACTGCCCATGCTGCCGGCTTGCAGGGCCTCCTCCGAACCGTTGGAAAGCAGCGCATCACTCCAGCGATTAAGCATTTGGTTCTTGAGTAAGTAGCCGGAGAACGCAATCAACGTGCCGAACAGGGCGAAGAACACCACATAAAGGGCGGTGGTGAAAAAGCGCCTGCGGAAAGCCCAGAACCCGCAGATGGCAGCCACGCCTTGGATCCAGCCGGCCCGGCTAAACGTGCGGTAAGCAGCAAAGCAAAAGAGCAGCGCGAGTAGCCAGCGTTGGATCAGCTTAGAATCCCGCACGGGGCCGTCCTCTTCCTTATATTTCCAGAAGCCCGCCGCCAGCAATACGGCGGCATCCAGGGAGTAAATGGTGGTGGCCGCACCCGCGCCATTCAGCGTGCCCATCACCCGCACCACGCGCTCGCCTAGCTGACGGTATTCGATGGTTAGGCCAGAGAGGAGATATTTGTATTCCCACCACGTAAAGCCTGCGAAGGACGAATAGATATAATAGAAAACGGAGGGAATGAAGATGAGGATGGAGTGCTTGAAAATCTCCCGCAGCGCCTCTGGGGTTCGGAAGAGCGAGGGGATGACGAAGATCAAACAGAGGTAAGCCACGGAGTTCACCACGTCTCCCAGCCCCCGATTTCCCCCACCGCCAGACATCACCCCTAACCCTCCGACGAGGAGCACGATGAAAATGGTGACCACCATAATCAGGCCCTCCCGGGGCCGCCGTGGCACGGTGCCCGTAGCTAACTGGTAAACCACCGCAATGGCGATGCCCGCCATGGTGGCCGGGGCGATCCCGAGCACGTAGTATAAATCCAACTGCGAGATTCCATGGTCGATAATCATTAGCCGCTTGAAGTAATCCAAGTAGCCAGTGAGGAAGAGCATGAAATAGAAGCCCTTCTTAGGTGCGAGCAGTCCCACCATGAATCCGCCGATCATGGAATAGAGATAAAATTTCCCAAACGCATTGGAGCCCCCCGCGAAAACGTCGAGGGAGATGTAGAGCGCCAGGATCATCACCCCGAAGGAGACGATGATGCGAGAAAAGCCGTTAGAATTCATAGTGCGGAAACGCCGGGAGGGGGAGGGCGGCACGCCTCTGACCTGCGGTGGGCCAGCGGCGTTGAATCTTTAGGCGTGGACGTTGAAACAATAGATGAGGTCTTGATCGCGCAGGTAGAGCTTGCCATTGACGATCACCGGGTGCGTCCAGATGCGGCCCTTTTCCTTACGGAGGGTGGTCTGCGGGCTGAGCTTGAAGCGTCCGTGCTCTTTCCAGCCGTCTGCGCTGGCATCCGCGAGCACCACCGTGCCCTCACTTTCGCTGACACAATAAAGTTTCCCCTCGGCAAATCCCACGGCACCTTTGCCCAGGGAGCTATCTTTCCAGAGCAATTTCCCATCGGCAAAGTCTTGGCAGCACCAGCCGCCCTCGTCGCTGTGACCGTAGATTTTGCCGTCGATCAAGATCACGCCACCGTGGTGGTTACCAATGCCGCCTTTTTCCAGATCATAGTCGGTGGCCACTTGCCAGTCTGGGCCTACGGTTATTTTCTTACAGCCAACTCCATAGCCGGAGGTGATGTAAACGGAATTGCCCGCCACGATGGGGGTGGGGATGGCGGCCACTTTACCGCGCCACGGCGTCTTCCAGAGGACGCTGCCATTGCTGGCATCAATCCCGGCTACGTTGCCGTGGACCATTTGCACATACTGTTTCTTGCCTTGGATCGTGGCCACGACGGGGGAGGAATACCAAGCTTCTTCAGCTAGTTCTTTGGACTGCCAGCGCACGGCTCCGGTCTTGGCATCCAGCGCGGCTAGCGCCCCCTTGGCTCCGCCGGGGGTGCAGATCACTTGGTCTCCATCCACGAGCACGCTTTCTGTGTAGCCCCAGCCGGGTAGCTTGCCGCCCAGGTCTTCTTCCATTTTCTTTTTCCAGAGGACTTTGTGGTCGGCTAGGGAAATGCAGTTCAGATGGCCCTTGGCGCTCATGGCATAGACGTAAGCCCCGTCCACGCTGGGCGTGGCGCGAGGGCCATTGCCCCAGTCGTTTTGCAGCACCGGGCCGATCTCGGCGGCCCAGAGTTCCGCGCCTGTTTCCGCATCTAGGCAGAGCACTTGCTCGGCGTCCTCACGGGCGGCTAGGGTGTAAAGTTTCCCCCCCACGATGGCCGGGCCGGAGTAGCCGATGCCAGCATTTTTAAAGATCCACGCCAGCTTCGGCCCCTCGCTGGGCCATGTTTTCAGCAAGCCCGTGGCGGCAGAATGATCATCCCGGTGGGCTCCACGCCACGCCGGCCAGTCCTCGGCATGGACCGCAGGTGCAGTAGTGAGTAAAAGGGCGGCGAGGCCAAGACGTGTGAGCAGGGTGTGACTAGTCATAAGGGAACGGTGGAATTTTTGAGATCGGAAGTCCGTGGCTTTACAATGAAAATTTCCGCGCGACAAGGCCCATGAACGTGAATTTCGCATGTGCGGCGGCGGTTTAGCAAACCGCTCCCTAGTTTCTCTTGCCACCGTGCGCGCTCGCTGATTGAATGCGCGCCTTATGAAACGCCGCCATTTTATCGAAAGTAGCTCTGCCGCCCTGGCCCTCGCCTCCCATGTGAGTGCGGCCCCGGTCCCGGATTTTTCCACCATGAAAAAGCGCGTCGGCGTGATCGGCACGGGCTGGTATGGGAAGAGTGATCTCTTCCGCCTCATCCAGGTAGCCCCCGTGGAGATCGTCTGCCTGTGTGATGTGGATGAGGCCATGCTCAAGGGCGCGGCGGATCTCGTGATGGAGCGCCAAGTGAGCAAGCAGCGGCCCGCGCTGTATGCGGACTATCGCAAGATGCTAGCAGAGCATAAGTTGGACATCGTGCTCATCGGCACGCCGGATCATTGGCATGCGCTGTGCATGATCGCTGCGGTCAAGGCCGGGGCGGATGTCTATGTGCAGAAGCCCACGGGTGTGGATGTAATCGAAAGCCAAGCCATGTTAGCCGCTGCCCGGAAATACCAACGCGTGGTGCAAGTAGGCACGCAGCGACGCAGCACCCCGCACCTCATTGAGGCCAGGGAAACCATCGTGAAAGCGGGTAAACTAGGCACCGTGGGGCTGGTGGAAATTTGTTGTTACTACCACATGCGCAGCAAGGAGAATCCGCCAGATGGCCCCGTGCCAGCGGGGTTCGACTACGATTTCTGGACCGGCCCCGCGCCCCTGCGGCCGTATAATAAAATGGTCCATCCCCGCAGTTGGCGGGCGTTTATGGAATATGGGAATGGCATCGTGGGCGACATGTGCGTCCACATGCTCGACATGACGCGCTGGCTGCTCGACCTCGGCTGGCCCACCAGCATCAGTTCCACGGGCGGCATCTTGATTGATAAAGCCAGCAAGGCCAACATCACGGACACGCAGACGGCCACCTTTGATTTCGGCGGCCTCAAAGTCGTCTGGACGCACCGCAGCTATGGCGAGGCCCCGGATGCCAAGTATCCCTGGGCGGCCACATTTTATGGAGATAAAGGCACGCTGAAGGCCAGCGTGAATAGCTTTGATTACACCCCGCAAGGCAAGGGCGAGGCGATCCATCGGGACTGCGTGATGGAGCTAGAACAATACCCCGAGGACAAGACCGAGAAAGATCTGGAAAAGCACGTGGCCCCCGCCATCCGCGGGCATCTGAAAAATTTCCTTGCCTGCATAGCGGACCGCAGCAAGCCCGTGGCGGACATTGAGCAAGGCCACATTTCCAGTGCCACCTGCATCCTCGCTAACGTGGCCCTGCAGCTGGGCCGCACGCTGCATTGGGATGCAGCGAAGCACGAGGTCACAGGTGATCCTGAGGCGAATCAACTGCTGCGTCGCCCGTATCGTGCGCCCTGGGTGCATCCCGAGGCAGGCGCGGTGTAGGGCTGAGGACATGGAACCGCTTTCCCTTACGACGACGACATTGATCGGTCTCGCCCTCGCAGAAGATGTGGGGACGGGGGATGTCACCGCGCACTATTTCACGCCTGCCACCGCTGAGGTGCACGGGCGGATATTTGCCAAGGAGGCGGGCGTGGTGGCGGGACTAGCCGTGGCGGTGGCCGTCTTCCGC
Source organism: Verrucomicrobiales bacterium (assembly GCA_043757865.1). GTDB lineage: Bacteria > Verrucomicrobiota > Verrucomicrobiia > Verrucomicrobiales > V1-33 > JAGNEJ01. The sequence continues at coordinate 12,777 of JAYVOP010000275.1, forward strand.
ACCGTGGATGCAGCCATCCAGGCTGTGGCTACGGTGCCGGACGGCACGCCAGTGCAGCCCGGAGACACCGTGTTAGAGTTCAGCGGCTCCGCCCGCAGCATTCTTACGGCGGAACGGACGGCGTTAAATTTTCTGCAACGCCTGAGCGGCATAGCCAGCCTCACGCAGCGTTATGTGGCCGCGTTAGGCACGGGGAAATGTCGCCTGTTAGACACCCGCAAGACCACTCCCGGCTGGCGAGAACTAGAGAAGGCCGCGGTGGCCGCAGGCGGCGGCACCAACCACCGCCACGGGCTCTACGATATGGTGATGGTGAAAGATAATCACCTGCTAGCTGAGGCCCGCCTGCCCGAACTCCAAGCCGCCATTGCTGCCGTGCAACGGGATCATCCCGCCATGCGCATCGAGTTAGAGGCGGATCGCTATGCGCAGGTGGAGGGCTTCCTCACGCTGCATGGCGTGGCCGTCATCATGCTCGATAATATGTCCCTAGCGGAAATGACGCGCTGTGTGGCCCTAGTGGCAGGCCGCGTGCAGCTAGAGGCCAGTGGGAATGTCACCCTCGAACGCCTCCCCCAGATTGCTGCCACGGGCGTGGACTTCATTTCCTGCGGAGCCATCACGCACTCTGCACGGTCGCTAGATTTGTCGTTAGAGTTGCTGAGTTAGGGCACGGTGGTAAACGAGCTTCACATCGCCCTCTAGCTGCTCCACCGAGGCCAGCCGCAGCGCCACGCTGGCTCCATCTGCAAAGGCTAGCGTGTCCACGGCTAGCTTGCCCGTGCCACAGATCATAGGGGCTAGGTAAACGTGAAATTCATCCACCAAATCCGCCGCAAACGCCTCTGCAAAGACCTGCCCCCCGCCCTCAATCAACAAGCCCACCACGCCCAGCGCGCCCAGTTCCGCTAGCACCTCCGGCAGGCTGCGCCCCGGCCAGACCAGGGTGCGTTCCTCCCAGGCATCGGAGAAAATTTGACTACTTTTAGGTAAATCGCCAGACCGTGTTAGAGCCACCCGCCACGGCTGCGTTTTTCCAGCCGCCGCTGAGCCGCGCACCGTCAATGCAGGATCATCTTGGCGCACCGTTCCTCCGCCCACCAAGATCGCATCGGCCCACCCCCGCAGTTCCATGGCATCCGCCCGCGAGGCTGGATTCGTGAGCCACTGGCCTTCCCCTGCCCGCCGCGCGATGCGGCCATCCACACTCATGCCCGCCTTAGCGATCACATACGGACGTCCGGTGCGGATAAAATGCGTCCATGGTGCGAGCAACCGCTGGGCCGCTTCTCCGAGCACGCCCACGTCCACCCGCCCGCCCGCGGCGGCCAGGACCGCCCGCGCGCGGCCCGCGTGGGCGGGATTAGGATCCTCCATGGCATAGACCACGTGGCGCAGCCCGCTGCGGATGATCGCCTCTGTGCAGGGCGGCGTTTTCCCCTGCGTGCAGCATGGCTCCAGCGTCACATAGAGCGTGGCCTCTGGCAGCAGTGCCCGTTGCGCCTCACTCAGATTCGCTAACGCCGCCACCTCCGCGTGTGGTCCGCCCGCCTGTAAATGCGCGCCCTGCGCCAGCAGCTCACCCGCTGCGGACACAATCACTGCGCCCACCTGCGGGTTCGGACTCGTGCGGCCCCGACCCGTCTCCGCAGCCGCTAGGGCTAGCTGCATCCAATGTTCATCATTGCTTATCATTCCGCATCCTAGCCACGTCAGCGCGCGGGGCAATCTCCCATTTTCACCACGTGCGCTCACGCCAGCGCAGGCCGCTCAGCGCAAAATTTCTCTCCAGCCTTTTATTGGTTGACACGGCAGGGTGTCTCCCTAGGTTCGGCCTCCCTTTCCCCGGCCAGATTGTGTTCTTGCTGGGGTTCCCTTCCCCACCTTTTATGTCCAAACGCACCTATCAACCCTCTAAGCGGACTCGTAAACAACAGTTCGGTTTCCGTAAACGCATGTCCACCAAAAATGGTCGGGACATTCTCCGTCGTCGTCGCGCCAAAGGCCGTCTGCGCTTGATGCCTAAGGGCGTGGAAGTGCATTTCGCCCGCCACACGCAGGCGTAATTTTCCCCCTTTCTGGTTTTACGCTGGGCGGAGTTGGTGAGGAATCTCGCTGACTCCGCTCTTCGTTTTTCCATCCGCCGCTATGGGACTTCCTAGCCCGCACCGCATGACCCGCACTGGGGAATACGCCAGTGTGCGTCAGCACGGGAAAGCCCGCTCTGGGCGGTTGATGACACTGGCGTGGTGGCGGGGTGATTCGCTGCGGCCCGTAAGTCCAGGTCACATTCGTTTTGGCTTTACGATTACCAAACGGGTGGGCAATGCGGTGAATCGAAATCTGCTGAAGCGGCGTTTCCGAGAGATCGCCCGGGCGGCCTTTCCCGCCATCCAACAGGGCGGCATGTTGGTTACCATCCCGCGACCCTGCGCCAAAGAGGCGACATTTCAGGAATTGGAAAAGGAGTGGCGTTACCTCGCAGGCAAGATGCAACTGTTATGAAATGGTGCCTCGTGCAGCTGGTGCGCTTTTACCAGATCGTGATTTCTCCGGTATTGCACAAGCTGGGCGGGCCGAATGCGGGCTGCCGATTCGTCCCCACGTGCTCGCAGTATTTTATTGAAGCCGTGCAGATGCATGGAGCCCTCCGTGGGGCGTGGCTGGGTGGGAAGCGCATCCTGCGCTGCAATCCCTGGGGCGGATTTGGCGAGGATCTGGTGCCACTGCCTACAAAAACCCGCCGGAAATGCACTTGCCTGCCTCCTCAATCTAAGGTCTAGCCTCCTCTCCCCGCAGCCCCCTCTGCTGCCGATTCTCCCTCCTCACTGATTCGTATGAAAAAATTTGATAAAATGGACCTCATCGTCATCCTGCTTACCGGGTTGGCGTTATCTTACTTACTGACTAGCAAGTCGCCCGCGCCCGCCCAGGCCGTCGAGGCGAGCTTGCCTGCCGTGGCTGCGGAAACGAAGTCTGCGAAGGCCACCGCCACCGCCACCGATCAGGCTCCCGCGCCGGAGGCTCCGCAGTTCGTCGAATTCGCCACGCCGGCCGCTAAATATGTCTTTACCACTGCTGGTGGTGGGCTCAGGTCCACCACGCTTTCTGCCGGGCCGTATGCGGGCAAGATCGAGCAACCGCTCAATGACAAAGGAGATGGCCCCATCGGCAGTCTTTCCCGCCTGGAGGGCGATGTGGACGTGAAGCCTTGGGCGATCAAAGACCGCACGGAGAAAGGGCTAACCTTTACCACCACCACCAAGGATGGACTGGTGATCGATAAAGTGTGGAGCTTGGTGGACAGCGCGGATGATCCCCTGCATGGCACTGGCTACCTGTGGAATCTATCGGTGAAATTTAAGAACACCGGCACGGAGACCTTTGCCTCGGATGATTATTCGCTCTACACCGGAGCCTCCACGCAGATCCATGCGATGGATGCTTATGTGAGCGTGGGCAGCTTTGCCGATGGCAAAGGCGCGGAGATTAAGGCCGCAGAATTTGACGAAGACCGTGCGCTCTGGGTGCTGTGGCAACGTCACCCGGCCCAAACCACCGTCGTGCGGAGCCTTAGTCAGACGCAATGGGTCAGCGTAAATAGCCAATATTATTCCACGATCATCAGCTCCACGGCTAAGGACAAGGCGGACAGCAAGTTATGGGCGAAGCGCTTCAACCTCAAGCTGACCGAGGATGGGAAGGATCACGAGGTCAAAGGCCTGCACGCGGGCTTAGGGCTGCCGGTCATCAAGCTGGAAGCAGGGAAAGAGGTGGCTTATGACTATCAAGTATTCACTGGCCCACGCTCCGGAACACTGCTAGGAAAGATCAATGAAACGCGTGAGGAAAACATGTTCTATGGCTTCACGGGCGGGCTGAGCAAGCTCTTCCTCTTTGTCTTAAACAAGTTTCATAGCTGGACGGGTAGTTTCGGACTAGCCGTGATTTTCCTTACCATCTGTGTGCGCATCATCATCTGGCCTCTGCATTTAAAATCCACCCGCAGCATGAAACGCATGGCGTTAGTAGGGCAAAGCCCGGAGGCGCTGAAGATCAAAGAAAAATACCTGCCGAAGCCCAACGAGACCGACGCCCAGCGCGCGGAGAATCAACGGAAAGTGCAGATGGAGAACATGGGTCTGTATCGGGAATTCGGGGTGAACCCACTGGGCGGCTGTCTGC
>JAYVOP010000276.1:0-4444 GCA_043757865.1 Verrucomicrobiales bacterium
GACAACGATACGGGTAGTTCCAGCGCGAAAGAAATATCCTCGGTGTCCAGATACGTGAACTTGCCGCCAAGTTTAGTGACGATGTTATCCATGTCCTCCCCTGGGCAATACGTGAGCTTTTCCGCAACCAATGCTGTTAGTTTGTTCGATCTCCTGCTGGTTATAGCCAGTAGCGTTGGGCGGGCAGGGGTCTGTGCAGGGGTTGCACTGTGGGCAGGTTGGTTCATGAGTTTTCGCAGAAGTCTAATTTATTAATTAAGTGAGCTAAAGTATTCAATGCCAAGCATTCCAAGTCAGAGTCCGCCTAGCGGGCGCTGACTTGAAATGTTGTGACGGTGGCAATTACTTCTTAGCCTTCTTTGCTGGAGCAGCTTTTGCGGCTGGCGCGGAGCGCTTTCCTCGATTGGCGGCTTGGGCGGCGGCTAGGCGCGCTACTGGGACGCGGTATGGGCTGCAACTGACATAGGCTAGGCCTACTTTGTGGCAGAATTTGACGCTGTCTGGGTCACCACCGTGTTCTCCGCAGATGCCTAGTTTGATGTCTGGGCGGACGCTGCGGCCTTTGGTGACGGCGGTTTGCATGAGTCAGCCTACGCCTACGGTGTCCAGGGTGGCGAAGGGGTTCTTTTTGAACACTTCGTTCTCGGTGTAGGGCATGAGGAAGCTGCCCATGTCATCCCGGCTGATGCCGAGCGCGGTTTGGGTGAGGTCGTTGTGCCGAAGCTGAAGAACTCGGCGTTTTGCGCGATTTCATCAACAGTTAGGGCTCCACGGGGGACTTCGATCATGGTGCCGACTTGGTAGGTGAAGGAGAACAGCGACTATCCAAGCGAACGAATGGAGATGGCATGTCTGGCAGCAGGCACCACACTGCTTAATTGATTCAGAGAGGCCGCAACTGGGAGAGATTGCACAAACGGGTGAGGCGAAACCTTGTCTGGAGATTGATCGCTGAGTTCAAAGGCGATCCCAATCCGCTGTTGTGGACTGAACTCTAACTGACCAGCAGGATATTCTGCCATTTCTAGGTGAGTATATTTCAACTCCAATAAACAATAATCGGCTTTCTCCAAGCCGGCTTTGGCCTCGCCTAAGGAATAGATTCGTTCAACCAACGGATACCCTTTTGATGTCTTTTTCTTAGACGGGAGTGCCTCTGACACCTCAAGGTGTCGGAAAGTTATATCTACTCTGCGACACGCCCACACATGCTCCACTGCGGCATTTACAGGAGTTTCCCAAGCACAGACTAAACGCAGTTGAGGCATGGTAGATGCTCGAATCCATTCACCCGGCAACGGTAATTGCACGGTTAGGATTTCATCCTCATTTGAAATGATGCCCTGCCAAAAAAAGAGGGCTTTGTTGGCTGTCAGCGCAATCACATCTTCAAGTTTCACACTCCCAAAGCCCAGCGTTCTGCTAGCCAGTTTTTGATAGCCTTTGGGTAGCGTCGGAGGGGTAGCACAGAGGGCCAGCACCGCTTTGACCAAAGCAGCAAACGGTTTGGTGCCAGGAGCGCAGCGGGATTGTAAAAAGGCCATCGTGCGGGCAGCTTCGCGTGCTAGCAAAGGGGCTGCAAATGAGGTTCCAGGATGGTCTTCCCAGACTCCTTCTTCGTTACAACACAAGACCCCTAAGCCTCTGCCGCTTGTGGCCGCATAGGACGTATCCGTATTTCCCGCAGAGGCGGAAAAGTCTGGCTTCGGACTGTTAGCGAACCCGGGGCCAATTCTTGTAAAAGGGCTGGGTGCTCCGACCTCTCTGGCTACCCCTTCAGCGTTCAAGTCCTCGGAGGTGCCGCCACAGGTAATCGCATTAAAGCAGCGAGACCATGTTCTGAGACTCCATTCAGGCGCATCAACATGCTGTGGGTAGGTCGGGATAGGCACGGTTCCGGGGCTGCTATTTCCAGCAGCAATCACGCACAGGATGTCTAATTCAAAACAACGATTGTCCAAGTCCGCCAAACGCCTGAGCACAGAATCCCTATACGATCCTTCAAATGCCGCTAAATCATTGCTGGCATCGAAACTAAGATTGAAAACCCTAACATTAGGAGCATTTTCTACTACATCCGCAATGGCTCCGAGGACCGCGTCCTCAAAAATTCTAGTCGAGCCACCTGAAATGCGCATGTCTCCCAGCCGAAGATCATACACCGAGCACTCTGCTTTCAGGACTTCCCCTGTGTTACCAACTTCCCCGAAAACTACTCTACTTGCTACACGAGAGCCGTGTGAAGAGGTCACTTCGCCCGGGGTGTAATCTCCATTTTTCTGTCCGACTCTGAACGGCCCCAAATAGAGATGATCTGAGGGAATTCCTGTATCCACCACCCCCACACAGGGAAGGCTGCGGGGATCAACTGTGATGGTAGGAAAGTCTGGTTGGACCACCGATAGCATTAATGATTGTTCAACGGCTGCCGCGCCAGCTATGGGGATGGGATGGATCGAGTATATCGCCTGAAATTCATGGCACAATTTTTTGATAGTCGAGAATCGCAGTTGGGCTCCAATCCAACGTCTCCCTGTGAACTCGACACCAATCCTCAGTAGCTTCTCACCTTGGCCTAGGCGAAATTTTAAGGCTTTGATTAGCAAATCAGATTCTAGACTTGTTATCAGCGGCTGTAGGTCAATCACGGCATCCAAAATCTCGCCTGATGCAGCGTCAGGCCACCATGATTCGGAAGTTTTATAGTCGAGGGAGACATCGTAAAAATCCGTTATCGTAGCCCATTTGTTTTTCTCGCGCTGACTGAGATCAGATAGCATTTCTAGGCTCTTTTCAATCTGCTCTATCTGAGTTAGGGAAGCATGGACAATAGCCGCGCCATCTGGTTGAACTGCCACTAAATCAAGCCCCATGCGTTTGAGGACCTGGGAGTCTTTTCCCGCAAAATCTGGTGTTTCGGTTTTTTGATCATTCACTGCATCCTTTGCCTTGGAATTTTTTGAAAGTTGCAGAGCCTGCTTTGCGACGATGAATAGTCGGGAGCCAGAGGTTGGGTCACTGCTTTGTTGTCGCGCCTGCCGCAGGGCGCAGAGTTTTTTACTCAAACCACTTCCGTGAGATTTCCATTCAATGCCCGTAATTGTCTTCTTGCCACCCCCACCCAATTTATCAGCGGGCGCGAGTTGATGCCGCTCGTTTAGAAAATAATGCCGAGGGGAAGACATCGGAGATCAATTGGTGGAGGTCTTGGTGGCCTTCGCGATCACCTGACGACGGGCCTCATCGATGACGAGCCGTTCGATACTTGCGTAATCTTTCAGGCCAGTGGCGAGAGTGCGAATTTTTTCAGAAATTGGCACGCAATGCCGTTTGCCCATGCTGCTAAGAAAGGCGTTTAGGTCTGATATGCCAGGGGCTTTGAATTCGAGTTGCAGGTCGAAACGTCTCCACAAAGCCCTATCCAACTGGCTGGCTAAATTGGAAGCTGCAATAATAAGTCCACGGGGGGCAGTCAGTTCTAACTCTTGCATCAGGCCCACCACGATGCGGTCCAGTTCCCCCACGTCCATTTTGCTACCCCGGCTTTTCCCCAAGACATCAATTTCGTCTAACAACAGAACACAACTGGTGCGGGAGGCGAATTGGAATACCTCTCTCAAATGAGCTGCCGTCTGTCCAAGGAATGAGCCGATTAAAGAGTCGAATCTAACCAGATACGCGGGCACGCCTAATTCCCTCGCCAACGCGGTGGCAGTCACTGTCTTGCCGCAGCCTGGAGGCCCATGAAACATCAGGCGGCTTCTACGGGTAAGCCCTGCGGCCTTCAGATGTTCCTCGTTATTCCATTCCGTTATGATTTCTTGCAATGCTTTACGCACGGTGGGTGCGAGCCGGATGTCGGCTAGTGGTAATCCATGAGGACACCGGTGAAGGGCTCGATTGAGAGCGAAACTGGACTCCGTCACTTGCATCGCTTGCGCGGATTTCCCCACACCATTTAAGGCCCCCCGTAATTGTCGAGCCACCTGAAGATGACCACGGCTTTCCTCCTGCGCGACAATACGCAGGGCAAGTTCCTCCATGCCCTTGTAATCTTGATGACCGAGGGATTCAAAGAGACGGATTAGTTGCTTGGTGTCTGGCATGATTTTTCTGCGGGCATTAATGCAGTTCTGCTGGTGAAAGGAAAGTGCTTTCCCTGGAATCAGCAAAAGGCCGCCGGATTGCTCTGGCGGCCTTCGTGTTTAGCTTATCGGTAGAAGGTTACTTACTTCTTAGCCGCACGCTTCTCCTCGATGGCCGCCTGCGCAGCCGCCAGTCTTGCGACGGGGACGCGGTAGGGGCTGCAGCTCACGTAGGCTAGGCCGAGTTTGTGGCAGAATTTGACGCTGTCGGGGTCTCCGCCATGTTCTCCGCAGATGCCGAGTTTGATGTCGGGGCGGGTGGCGCGGCCTTTTTTGACTGCGATCTCCATGAGCTGGCC
>JAYVOP010000277.1:0-16825 GCA_043757865.1 Verrucomicrobiales bacterium
CTACAAGTTACGGCATCTGGTGGAGAACGCCATTCTGCACCTCAAACGTTGGCGCGGCATTGCGACACGCTATGCCAAACGCGCAGCTTCTTTCCTTGCTGCTGTCCAATTTCGCTGCGCTTGTCTCTGGGCTTACATCTTGTGACGACACGATCTAGCACGGTCTTGATCCAGGTGTAAGCATCCCGCAATCCGCGAAATAGTGCGCTGCCGGGCTCCTTCTTTTCCGCATCCAAGATGGCTTGGCGCGCCTCCCTGGCATTCCTGGCTTCGCCATCCTTGCGCGTCGGGAACGATCGGCTCGGCTCATCTTTACCCCCAGTGCGCGGCTTGATCCTGACAAGAAACTAGTGGAGTTAGTAGTCGTCTTTCGCGCAGCGCTTCCCGGCCTGCCGCCGTGGGCGCTGCACATCGCTGGCGACTGGCAGGGATTGGAGCCGCCACTACGCCCGCACGCTGGGGGCGCAGAACCGTGACTTGTCAGTAAAATGGCTCGGGCACGTGGCGGACATCTTCGTGATGAGCTCCGAGCCCGCTGGTTGTCCTAACGCTGGTCTGGAAGCCCTGGCCAACGGCCTGCCGATTCTGGTGCAGAGACCAAGTTCAGCCTGGAGCGGATGGTAGAGGCGTATGTGAGGATGTTAGGATTATCCTCATTTTTTCCCTAGGCAGCGCCTCAGTCCATGCCACAGTGCGCCCGTTCCCGACCATCGTTATGTTGCTGCAACTTTCCTCCTCACTCACTCCCCAGTTCCTCTGGGCCGTCGTCGCGTTTTCCTTAGCCATCGGGGCCTGTATTGGGTCCTTTTTAAATGTCGTCATCTACCGCCTGCCGCTTGGAATCGGGCTAGGGAATCCGCGACGTTCCTTCTGTCCGCTCTGCAAATATCAGATCCCGATTTGGTATAATATACCGCTGTTAGGGTGGCTGCTGCTGCGAGGGAAATGTGGGAACTGCAAAGAGCCCATCTCCATCCGCTACCTCACGGTGGAGCTGCTGACAGGCCTGCTCTTTGTCGCGGTTAGTATGCATTGCTGTTCAGCGGGGGAGAACCCCTTTCTCATCGTGCCTTACTGGATTCTGCTTAGCCTCTTCGTGGCGGGGCTGTATATCGATCTGGATCATTTCATCCTGCCAGATGAGATCACGTTAGGCGGAGCCGCCGTGGGGCTCATCTGTAGCGCGGTGGTGCCGTCGTTCTTGGGTTATGATGTTTGGTGGCAGAACTTGGCGGCCTCTGCGGCAGGCGCGGCGGTGGGCTATCTGCTGCTGCGGGCGGTGGTGGAACTGGGGAAAAAAATGTTTGGCAAACGGAAGGCCATCTTTGATCCACCCGTGGCCTGGAGTATCGGGCAGCAGGATGAATGTGAGGAGCCCGTCTTCACCTTGGATGGTGAGGCCTCTGGTTGGTCGGACATGTTTTACCGTCCCAAGGATCGGCTCTGCATTGAATGTCCAGAGGTGAGCATCGACGGCGGGGCGCATCAAAATGTGACCCTGACGATCAAAGTGGACGGCGTGACCGTACAATCTGCAGATGACACGCAACCCGCCTTGGAGATTGATCTAGAGCACGTGCAGCACCTCCAAGGAACGTGTGCTAGCGCGGTGATCCCACGCGAGGCCATGGGCCTGGGCGATGTGAAATTCATGGCGCTGGTGGGCGCATTTCTTGGTTGGAAGGGGGTGCTCTTCACGGTCTTTGCGGCTAGCATGATCGGCTCTGTGCTTGCGCTGTTGCTCATCGTGCTGCGGCGGCGGGAGTGGGCGCAGTTGATCCCCTTCGGCCCTTATCTAGCGTTAGGGGCCACGCTCTATCTCTTCTACGGAGCGGAAATCTTGGAGTGGTATAAACACTTGGCAGTGCCGCAATAAATGCTGTGGCGCAGTCCCCTCCATTCCCATGTCCGTTCGTTCATCCTCCCATGTCGCCATCCTCGGCGGCGGCATTATCGGCCTCAGCACCGCTTACTTCTTATTGAAGCGGGGGCACCGCGTCACTGTTTTGGAACGCGGCAGCGTGGGTCATGATAGTTGCGCGCGGGGCAGTGCAGGGATGATCTGCCCTAGCCACTTCGTGCCGCTAGCCGCTCCGGGCATGGTCTGGCAAGGGCTGCGCTGGATGCGGAATCCGCAGAGCCCATTTTACATCGAGCCCCGCTGGGATTGGGAACTAGCCAAATGGGGCCTGCGCTTCATGCTCGCCTCCGGACGGAAACGCGCGCAGGCCGCCAGCCTCGCGCTGCGGGATCTGAGCCTGCTGAGCCGGAAACTTTATCTTGACTGGGAGGCGGCGTTCGGCTCCGCACTGGGCTTGCAGAAGCGCGGTTTGCTGATGCTCTGCCAGACGACGGAGGCGCTGATGGAGGAAATGGAAATGATCGAACGCGCGCAGGCCCTAGGTATTCCCGCGCAAGCATTGACCGCTGCGGAAGTGACTGCGCTCGATCCTAACATCCAAATGACAGTGCAGGGAGGCGTATATTTCCCGGAAGACTGCCACCTGGATCCAGGAGTATTGCTGGGCTGTCTGGAGCGTGCGATCCACACGTTAGGAGGCATCATTCGTTATCAAAGCGAGGTTACCAGCTTCGATGTCACCGACCGTCGCGTGCGGGCGGTGCGCGCTGGCAGCACGCGGTTTGAGGCGGATGAATTCGTGATCTGTGGCGGCTCTTGGTCTCCGCAAATGGTGCATTGGCTGGACGCTAAATTGCCCATGCAACCGGGCAAAGGTTACAGCCTCACGCTGCCGCGCCCGCCTGCGGTGGCAGAGATTTGCAGCATCCTCGTGGAGGCTCGCGTGGCCGTCACTCCCATGCACGGAACCATGCGCTTCGGCGGCACCATGGAAATGGTCGGCTTGAACACGGAAATCAACAAGCGACGCGTCCAAGGCATCATCCAGAGCGCAGGGCAATATTTCCCTCAGTTTCGGGCAGAAGAATTTACGAAGATCCAGCCCTGGAGCGGCCTACGGCCCTGCACACCGGACGGACTGCCGTATCTGGGTCGGCTGAATCACTACGATAATCTAACCGCCGCCACGGGCCACGCCATGTTAGGCCTCAGCCTCGCCCCCGCCACTGGCTGGGCCATAGCCGAGCTACTCTCTGGTGAAACTCCCGCCGTGCTCAGCCCGCTCTTCAAGGCCAGCCGATTCGGCTAACCTCAGAGCGCGGACTTTAGTCCGTCAGTATATCCTCTGATTGACACGGGCGGACTAAAGTCCGCGCTCCGGGGTTGCACGCCAGGGCCTTTCCGCTATGTCACTGGCCCCACGCTCCCACTCACTCATTTCCCCCATTCCCCCCATTTCCCTAACCTATGTCCACCGAACGTAAATCTCTCGAAGAACGGGATCAGATGTCTGATCTGGATCGCCTCCGCCACTCTTGTGCTCACCTTATGGCCACGGCCATCCTCAAGCTGTGGCCAGAGGCGCAGTTCGCTTACGGGCCTCCGGGGGACTACGGATTCTACTACGATTTCGATATGCCGCATCGCATCACGCCGGATGATTTTGAGAAAATCGAGGCGGAAATGAAACGGCTCGCGAAAGAGAACACGAAGTTTGAAAAGAAAGTCATTACCCGCGCGGAAGCTATATCCATGGCTGAAAGCGGGCGTCTGGGTGGGCTCACAGAACGCCCAGGGAATGTCAGTCGGTTCAAGTTAGACTTGATCGACAAAATCCCAGTGGATGAGGAAATATCCTGCTATCAGAATGGCGAGTTCATTGATCTCTGCGCTGGTCCGCATGTGAACTACACCAGCAAATGCAAGAACGTGAAACTGACCGCCATTTCCGCTAGCTTCTACATGGGAGACGAAAGCAAAGGCCAACTGCAACGGCTCTATGGCACGGCCTTTCCCACGGCGGAGGAACTAGCACAACATTTTGAGGCGCTGGAAGAAGCCAAGAAACGTGACCACCGCAAGCTAGGCAAGGAATTGCAGCTTTTCCACATCGACGATGAAGTGGGCCAGGGGTTGATTCTGTGGACGCCCAATGGCGCGATCCTGCGCCAAGAGTTGCAAAATTTCATCAGTGAGGAATTGCGGAAACAAGGCTATAGCCAAGTCTTCACGCCGCACATCGGCAAGCTGCAACTCTACAAGACCAGCGGCCATTTTCCCTATTATAAAGAGAGCCAATTCGGGGCCATCATGGAAAACGAGCAGATGCAAGCGTGCGCGGACTCAGGCTGTGGCTGTGCAGAAGTGATGCAGCGGCTGGACGGCGTGTCCAAGAAACTAGCGGAAGGTATCAATGCCCGTGCGGGCAAAGAAGTCATTCCGCCGGACCGGATCTTAGCGGATGAGCAGTTGCTAGACGGCTTCATGCTCAAGCCTATGAACTGCCCGCATCATATCAAAATCTATGACAGCCAGCCGCGCAGTTATCGTGACCTGCCAGTGAGACTAGCCGAATTCGGCACTGTGTATCGTTGGGAAAAAAGCGGTGAGTTGAATGGGCTGACTCGGGTTAGGGGATTCACGCAAGATGACGCACACCTCTTCTGCACGGAGGAGCAAATCTCCGCTGAAGTGCTCAACTGCCTGAGCCTCGTGAAGACGGTGCTCAGCACGTTAGGGATGACGAACTATCGCGTGCGGGTGGGCTTACGGGATCCTGATAGCACGAAGTTTACTGGCAATGCCGAGCAGTGGGACAAGGCCGAAGCCGCCTGCCGGGAGGCCGCTGCTACGCTGGGCGTGCCGTTTACCGAAGAGCCTGGGGAAGCCGCTTTCTACGGCCCAAAGATTGATTTCGTGGTCAAGGATGTGATCGGCAGAGAATGGCAGTTAGGCACCGTGCAAGTGGACTACGTGCTGCCCGTGCGTTTCGACCTCAGTTACATAGGCGCGGACAACACAAAGCACCGCCCAGTGATGATTCACCGGGCTCCGTTCGGCAGTATGGAGCGATTTACGGGCGTGTTGATTGAACACTTTGCCGGCCATTTCCCCCTCTGGCTAGCACCGGAGCAAGTGCGCGTGCTGACCATCAGCGAGAAATCCACCGAGTTCGGAGAGCAAGCCCTAGCCGACCTCCGCAACGTTGGCATCCGCGCCTCATTAGATAACACCGCCGAAAAGATCGGTGCCAAGATCCGCAACGCCCAACTCATGAAGATTCCCTACATGCTGGTGATCGGAGAGAAAGAAGCCGCCGTGCAAAGCGTCAGTGTGCGCCACGCCAAGCGTGGTGATGAAGGCGTGAAATTGCTGAGCGAGTTCCTCACTGCTGCACAAGTAGAGGTGGCAGAGCGGAAGCAATAGGAGAATCCTAAACTCATGCTACTCCAAGCCACTGCGCTGCATCACCACTATCAGCTCTCCGCCACGCCAGTGCAGGCATTGCGCGGGGTGGATGTGACGCTGGAGGCGGGAGAATTTTGTGCGCTCATGGGGCCTAGCGGTTGTGGGAAATCCACGTTGCTGCATCTCTGTGGGGCTATGGAGCGTCCCACGCGGGGTTCGCTCACACTGGCAGGCGTGGCGCTGGAATCAGCCTCGGATGAAGAGCTAACGCAGTTACGGCGGGACAAGATTGGCTTTGTATTTCAGGCGTTTAATCTCCTGCCGACGTTGACGGTGCTAGAGAATGTGGCACTGCCGTTGCGACTGGCCGGGCAGAAATTTGCTACGGCGGCCCAGCGCTCGCAGCAGTTGCTAGGGCGCGTGGGCTTGGAGGCACGGGCGGGGCATTTCCCGGCCCAGCTATCCGGCGGGGAGCGGCAGCGCGTGGCCATCGCGCGGGCGTTAGTGCATGAGCCGCTCTTGGTCATCGCTGATGAGCCTACGGGTAGCTTGGATTCAGAGAATGGGCAGCGCATCGTGGCGCTGCTGCAGGAGGTGAATCGGGAGTCTGGCGTCACGATCCTCATGGCCACGCATGATCCGCAGGTGGCGGCGGCGGCGGGGCGGGTGCTGCATTTAAAAGACGGCCAAGTAACATGCACCTAACACGGAGCTTCATTTTCCGTCACCTGTGGCAATCACCATTTCGGGCGTTATCCACATTGTTAGGGATCGCAGCGGGGATCGCAGTCATCATTGCTATTTCTTTGGCCAAGAGCAGTTCCGTGGAAGGCTTCCGGGGTGCGCTGGAGCAGATGTCCGGTAAGGCCGCGCTGGAGATCACAGCGGCAGGTGGATTGCCGGATGAACGCTGGCCAGAGCTGCTGGCGCTGGAGCGCTATGGCCTGCTGTGCCCGGTAATAGAAGGCGAGGCCCTGCTGGCGGGGGAAACTTTGCACGTGTTAGGCGTGGACATTTTACGGGATCAAGCCGTGCGGGATTATGCGCTAGTGGACTTTGGCGAGGGGCGGCGGCAGCCCACGCCCAGGGAGTTTCTCGACCTGTTGAAAAATCCTAACTCCATCATCTTAACCCAGAAATTGGCGCAACGTCACGGCTGGCAAGTCGGCAGTGAGGTGCCGCTGACGTGCAATGATCAGATCATCACCATGCACGTGGCCGCGCTCTTGCTAGATCAAGGAGCGGCCCGCGCCATGGGCGGCAACATCGCGCTCATGGACATCGCAGCGGCCCAGTGGCGGCTAGGGAAACTGGGACATGTGGATCGGCTAGAAATCAAACTGCGCGATGGCCTGGACGTGGCCGCCACGGAGGAAACGATCCGCAGCCAACTCAGCCCAGGCCTGAGCGTAGGCCGTCCGGAGCGTCGGGGGAATGAAGTGGAGAAGATGCTGACGGCGTATCATTTCAATCTCACGCTGTTGTCCGGGATCGCGTTTTTGGCGGGCTTGTATGTGATCTATAATTCCGTGGCGCTGTCGGTGATCGGGCGCAGAGTGGAGATAGGAATGCTGCGCACGCTGGGCGTAACGCGTGGGCAAGTGGCGCGGCTTTTTCTCGCAGAAGCAGCCTTGCTGGCTGTGCCGGGCTGCTTGCTGGGCGTGTGGTTAGGACAATGGCTGGGGCAAGCCACGTTGAAACTAACGCAACTGACCACCGCCACGCTCTACGGCCAATCCACCGTGCTAGCTACACCCGTTTCCTGGTCACTAGCCGGGCCAGTGGTGGTGCTGGGTGTGTTGCTAGCTCTGGTGGCTGCGTGGCAGCCTGCGCGGGAGGCCGCTGCGCTGCCGCCTATTACCGCAGTGCGGAATGTGCCGGACGTGGTGCATGACTCTAGCACACGGACGTGGCACTGGGCGATTGCGCTACTGCTGTTAGGCTGGGGTGCGTGTTATTTACCCACGGTGCAGGGGCTGCCGATCTTCGGCGTGCTGGCGGCCTTGCTGGCGTTGGCGGCGTTTAGCTTACTGACGCCCTCGCTGCTGCGCTGGCTGTTGGCAGGATTGCGCCAGAGCATCGTGCAACACACGCCAGTGATGGGGCAGTTGGCGTGGGGAAATTTACAAGCTGGGCAACATCGCCTAGCCGTGCCAGTCAGTGCGTTAGGCGGGACGTTGGCGTTGACCACCGCCATCGCCATCATGGTGGGAAGTTTCCGGGAAACGCTGGTTTACTGGGTGGAGAATTCTTTGGCGGCGGATCTCTACGTCCGGCCTGCCACCAAGCACGGAGCGGGTGGAAACATCACGCTCTCTGCGTCCAGCGTGCAGACGTTGACAGGGCATCCGCAGATTTTGGCGGCGGATGAGTTGCGGAATTTCGATGTGTCATATCAAGGATCGCGCATCATTTTAAATGCTGCTAACTTTGCGGTGGCTGCTGCGCATGGTCGGCTGTCGTTTAAGAATACCTGGGACTGGCGGGGCGTGCTAGCGGACTGCCAGGGGCACGATGCCGTGGTCATCTCCGAGCCGCTGGCCTTGCGTTATGGCTTAGGAGTGGGCCAGTCTATCCAGCTTCCCACGCCCAGCGGAGAGCTGTCATTTGCGATTCGAGGGATCTATTTCGACTACAGCAATGATCGTGGTTCTGTGACTATGGACCATGGCACTTACGAGAAATATTTTGGCGCGTTAGTGCCCTCGAACATTGCGCTCTTTCTCAAACCGGGAGCGGATGCGGATGCGGTGCGGGAAGCGTTGCTGAGCCAGCTAGGGCCAGCCACGAGCGTGGAAATATTTACCAATGCCACGTTGCGGAAGGAGATCATGCGCATCTTCGATAGCTCGTTCGCCATCACTTGGGCGTTGGAAATCATTGCCATTTTGGTGTCCATGGCCGGCGTGGCTACCACGGTGCTGACGCTGGTGCTAGAGCGACGGGAGGAACTGACGCTGCTGCATCAACTGGGCACCAGCCAACGCCAACTCCGCTGGACCATGGCCGTGGAGGCGGGAGTCATCGGAGGAATGAGCCAGCTCATCGGATTAGCCTTGGGCCTGATTTTGAGCATCATCCTGATCTATGTCATCAACGTCCAGAGCTTTGGCTGGACGATCCAATTTCACTTTCCCTGGCTGCTCTTAGGTCAATTCAGTCTCGCGCTGCCAGCTTCCACTGCGGCGGCGGGCTGGTTGTTTGCAAAATGGATTTTACGCCGCACGGCCCACACCCTTCAGACATGATTTTTCGCGCTCTTATGGTTTGGTTGCTAATCATGGCTGGGGCCCGCGCAGACGCTTGGCAGCAGGCTCCGGTGGACTATGCGCTGCATTTCCCGGAGGATCATGGCAGCCATGCTACGCAGCGGATTGAGTGGTGGTATTTCACGGGAAATGTAGCGGCGGCAGATGGTCAGGCGTTCGGTTATCAACTGACGTTCTTCCGCATCGGCACGGAGTTTGCGCCTGCGAATCCCAGTGTGTGGGCGGTGCGAGATCTGCACCTAGCGCACTTTGCCATCAGCGACCTAACGGCTGGGAAATATCACTGCGCGCAACGGCTGGCTCGCTCTGGGCCAGGGCTCGCGGGCGCGATGGCAGATCAGTTGCAAGTGTGGAATGGCACGTGGCGGGCGGAGTGGCAGGATGGGAAAATTTCCCTAACTGCACAGGAAAATGAGGCGTTCTCGATGCATCTAACATTGGCCACGGACGGCCCGCTGGTAGCGCATGGGGATGATGGCTATAGCCGAAAGGGCCAGCAGTCAGGGAATGCTAGCATTTACTATTCCTTCCCCCGCATGGCGACCACGGGCGAAATGCAGTTAGGCGAACAGCGTTGGAGCGTGACCGGGCAGAGTTGGATGGACCATGAATTCGGTACCAGCTTCCTGGAGTTAGGGCAGACGGGCTGGGATTGGTTTGCCATGCAGATGGATGATGGCGCGGAGTTGATGCTATTTCAGATCCGCAACATTTTACCCCACACGCCGCCGAACCTTTCGGGCACTTGGATCGCAGCGGATGGCACGGCCACGAAACTGAGCGCAGACCAGATTCAACTAACCGCTACCGAGCCGTGGAAATCTCCTAACACCGGAGCCGCCTATCCGCTGCATTGGGAGATCAATCTGCCCAGCCAGCACCTGATTTTAAAAGTCACCACACCCCTAGCCGGTCAAGAAATGCACGGCCCCGCCGCTGGCCCCAGCTACTGGGAAGGAGCCGTGGTGGCCGCCGGAACGCGCAACGGCCAGCCGATGAGGGGCAAGGGCTATCTGGAAATGACGGGGTATGCCGTGGGCATGGCGAGCTTTTTCTCGCTCGGGAAATAGTTTCAAAGCGCGAGTGCTAGCCGCTTTCGCTGGAGCATGGTTGCCACCTCGGCGGTCCGCAGACAGTTCACCACATCCTTGCGCTCTAGCCAACCTTTGCGGGCGATTTTCATGCCATAGAAGAGATCGTGCAGGCCATCGGTGGTGTGGGCATCAGGGTTGATGGAGCAGAGCACGCCCTTATCCCGTGCCATCCGCCACCAGCGCCAGTCCATGTCCAGCCGCCAGGGA
Source organism: Verrucomicrobiales bacterium (assembly GCA_043757865.1). Lineage (GTDB taxonomy): Bacteria > Verrucomicrobiota > Verrucomicrobiia > Verrucomicrobiales > V1-33 > JAGNEJ01. The sequence continues at coordinate 9,840 of JAYVOP010000277.1, forward strand.
TTGGCATTCAGTTCGATGATGGTTCCATTGGCCGCACAGGCGTCGATGATCTGCGGGAGGTTCACGGCATAGGGCTCGCGCTTCAAGAGCAGCCGCCCAGTCACATGACCTAGCATAGTCACATAGGGGTTCTCCACGGCCCGGAGGATGCGCTTGGTCATCTCTTTTTCACTGAGAGAAAAGGCGTTATGCACGGAGGCGACCACGTAGTCCAGTTCCGCTAGTAAATCATCCGCATAGTCCAGCGATCCGTCCTTGAGGATGTCCACCTCACTGCCCGCAAAGAGGCGGAAGTCCGTCCACTGGGTATTCAGTTGGCAGATCTCCGCGAGCTGCGCGCGCAGGCGGGCTTCGTCTAAGCCGTTGGCTTGGAAGGAGGCCTTGCTGTGGTCCGCAATGCCCAGGTATTCCATGCCCATTTCCCGGGCCGCCTCGGCCATTTCTAGCAGGGTGTTGTGGCCATCGCTGGCAGTGGTGTGATTGTGAAAAGTTCCTCGGAGAAAGTCCATTTCCACGAGCCGGGGCAAACTGCTGGTGGCGGCGGCCTCGATCTCCCCGGTGTTCTCACGCAGCTCTGGCTCGATGTAGTCCAAGTCCAGCGCGCGGTAGAGATCCTTTTCCTCCATGATGTCCTCCGGCGGTGGGGGAGCGATCTCGCTGGTGCTCGCAAAGCGATATTCATTGAGCGTCCAGCCGTATTTCAAGGCGCGGGAACGCAGGGCTACGTTGTGTTCCTTGCTGCCCGTGAAATAGGCTAGGGCGAAGGGGAACTGCGAGTTCGTGACCGCCCGTAGATCACATTGCACGCCGCTAGCTAGGCGGATGCTGCACTTGGTGATCCCGTTGGCAATGATCTCCGTGATGCTTGGCTGGCTAGTGAAATAGTGCATCACGACCTCTGGCTCCGGCGTGGCGACCAGGAAATCCAGATCATGCAGCGTCTCCTTCCCCCGTCGGTAACTGCCCGCCACCTGCACGCGGGACACCGCCGGATGCCCGCGCAAGGCGGAAAGCAGCGCCTCCACCTCCTGCGCTACTTGCTCCTGCCGATACACTCCCGCGTGGCTAGCATGATAGGCGAGCGCTTGTTCTAACTTCTGCACGGACTTCTCCCCAAAGCCCGCCAGCGTGTTCAGTTTCCCCGCTGCAATCGCCTCCTTTAACTGGTCAATGGAGCCCACTCCCACCTCTTTGTAGAGCTGCGCCACCTTCTTCGGGCCTAACCCCTGGAGATCGAATAACTCAAAGATGGTGGCGGGAAATTCCGCGCGCAGCTTCTCATAAAACTCAAGTTTCCCCGTCGTCGCTAACTCAGACAACTTATCCCGCAGCGCCTCCCCGATCCCCTTGATGCCCGCCAAATCTTGGGCGATCGCCTTGGCCACGATGTCCCCCGGATACGCCCCCACCGTCTCCGCCCCAGTGCGGTAGGCGCGCACTTTAAAGGGGTTCTCTCCCTTGATCTCTAGCAGGAGGGCAATCTCCTCAAACACTTCGGTCATTCGTTCTCTGGTCATAAGTGGCAATGGGTTACCCCACTTTTCCCACCTGTCGAATCTGCAAAAACGAATATTTTCTCCCTCGCGCATCCCACCTCCCAGCCGTAACTACCGTCCCATGTCCACCCCTCCTGATTCCACCACCACCACCACCCAGCCCGCTCTGCCCTCAGAGCGGATCGACCTCGGCTGTATGCTCGGCCTAGCCATGATCATCATCCTCCTGCCCGTGAGTCTTTACGTGGCGGCTCCCGTGGCAGTGTTAGGGATTGCGGCGGCTATCTGCGCCTGGGGATTGATGCGGCTCACGCCAAGGGCGCTCCGGGCAAAGCTCGGAGTTTATCCCACATTTTGGCTTTGGTTCACGGTCATGGTTTTGCTTGAGATCGGAGTGGCGGGGTATTTGCATTACCAAGACTCCTTCGGTGATCCGACGGGAATGGTGCGACGGTGGTAGCACTTCGTTGCATAGCGGTATTTCATAAGGTTTTCAATTCAGACTAAGGAATCCATTCAATCTCAAGAAAGATTGCGGCTAGATTATTGCATATCACTATGCTAAAGGCTCTCATGCCTCGTCCGCCGAAACACCCTCACATCCTGCGCGACATCCGAGCGTTAGCGGGAAATCTTACGCAACCTGCTCTGGCGCAATTAGTTGGCGTAGCTGCGCCTACGATTCAGGCACTGGAAAATGGCAAGCTGCGCATGACGGCTACGCTGGCTGCCCGCATCGCTGAGGCTACCGGGGTGGCAGCTCCAGAGCTTTTAAAAGGCGGTAAAGGCAAGGCGTTGATGCTGGACGGACGGAAGTTTACAGCGGCTAGTTTTCAGGGTTGGCAACTTTTACAGCAGCGACGCACGAAGTCGGATGCCGCTGCCGAGGGCGTTTCCCGTTGGTTGCAGTGGTTGCTAGAGGCGGCTCAGTCCACGGGGCCTAGCGCTCTGGCCAGTGCGCGCACGCAGATCGTGGAGGCCATGGAGCGGGTGCGGGTGAAGTTGAAATTGGAGGATGAGTTGAATGCGCTCTTCCGTCCCTTTCAGACCGTGGAGACTTACGCTGGTGAAGTCTTAGCGTGGAAAATGCTGGAAGTCGTTCGTTTTCAAGGACTTGGGTATCATTCTAGTTTGCCGTTAGGCCCTAAAACGCATCTCACCGTCAGTCTCCAATCCTTGCCCAGTTGGGCTCCCGGCACGGTGCCCCCGGGGCCGACGCCGACGAATATGGATCTGATTCCGGCGGGGTATTTTGTGATCGGCTTGGGCACGGCGGGATGTCGGATGGCGCACGGATGGTGGCAGGATTTAGTCGCGGAGCATGGGATTGATCCGCAGACGGGGCATGCGCTGTATGGTTCTGCCACAGGGAATTGGCAGGGGTTTTTACGCAAGGTGCCGCAACTGCACGGGCTGGATAAATACGTCCCTCGTGCGATCTTTGCTGACCTGGATGCCGAGAGTATGCGGGCGCTCACTGAGAGAAATGGGGATCTCTTTCACTCTGGGGCGTTCTTTACCGACGAGCAGGGCAGCGCCAATGTTTTTGCGGGCGCGACCCACGCGGGAGCGGAGCGGATTATGAAGGGGCTGCGCGCGATGCTGAACCGTTACACGCAGGACATCGGCGGGCTCTCGGGGGTCTTCCTGTTGCATTCGCTAGAGGGTGGGACCGGGGCGGGGCTAGCACACCAACTGCTAGCTCAACTTAAAGAAGGCTGGCCCGGTTGTCCGGTGGTGAGTGTCTGCCCGATCCCGGACCCCGAGCTTAGCCATAGCGTGACCGCACCTTACAATGTGGCTCTGAGCTTGCAGGCGGTGCGCGACTCCGCTCAGGCGGCCTTTTTCTTTGATCCGGCGGTGTTGCAAGAGCAGGCACAGAAGCTGTGGAAGCTCCCGCTGCGGGAGTTGGAAAATGCGCCTAATTTGTTGATTTCCAGCATGTTATGCAGCATTACCGCACCGCTGCGTTTCCCCGGCGGAGCCTCTGCTCCCCTGCTGTTAGCAGACTGGCTCCAGGCCATTTCCGGCAGTGCCCCTGCTCCCGCATTTTTCTGGCCGGAAATCACCCCACTCCAAGCCCGCTTTACGCCCAAGAAGCTAGTCGTAACCGCAGCGGAAATGGTGAAGGCCTCCATCCCGCTTTGGAAAGGAAAGGTGCCGCCGCCCGCCCGCATCACGCTGCTCCTACGGGCGCGGCAGGCGGAGGATCTGTGGGGCACGGGGAAGGTGCTCAGCGGCAGTGAGGCGCAGTTCCGCCTCTCCTCGCGACGCAATCCGCAGGGGTTTGAGTCCATGACAATCCTAACGGAGGCCGGAGGATTAGGCGCGCGGCTACAGATTTTTGCGGATCAGGCGGCCCAACTGCTCCGCCGGAAGGCTTACCTGCATTGGTATGCGGAACTGGGATTGGCGGAGACTGCGCTGGAGGAAGCGGCCGGGAAACTGACCTCGCTAGCAGCTCAACTGCGTTGAGGCGCTTTGCGGCTCTTCGGCTTGGGCGTCTCGTCGAGGAGTTGCCCCACTTGAGCCTTCATTTCCTTGCCCGGTTTGAACTTAACCACAGAGCGCGCAGGGATGGCGACATCCTTAAGCGGATCTTGAGGATTCCGCCCGATTCGGGGCTTCGTTTGCCGGACCTCAAAGGCTCCGAAGTTCCGCAGCACCACATCCCGGCCTTCCGCTAAATGCACAATGATCCCATCCAGAAACTGCTGTAAGACCTTGAGCACGTGTTGTTGCTTGAGGCCAGTTTGGTCGGTGATCTGGACGAGGAGTTCGCGCTTGGTGATGGTGGGCATAGGATCGGGGATTCCCCTCTATCTAACTAATTTAATTCCCCTGATTTGCAAAGAAAAGTTTCACTGCTAGCAAATTCAAGCTCTGGCTAGCACTCTCATTTCTTGCGTTGAGCGTTGCGACTTAACAACTTACGATGTTTTCCCATGGCGGCATTCTTCGCTAACTCACGGCGTAATTTGGGCCAGAACTCCTCGGCCACGATGTATCCCACACAGCTTTTGGTGCCACAGCGGCACTTGTGATCCTCCCAGTTTTCAAATGCGAAGCCATAATTCAACCCTAACTCGTGGCCTGCGGGGATGTCCTTGGTGGCCACATACCAGATGCGCCCACGGATAATGTTGGCCTCACAGTTCGGCTCGCAGGTGTGATTCATGAGCCGGGCGTCGTTGTAATCTACGTTGCCATCAATATCGTAATTTTTATTCAGAATGAACATATAGACCGCCCCGCCGCCCGTCTTCTTGGCAGAGTCCATCAGCGCCACCGCCCTCCGTTCAGATTCGGCTTTGGTGATTTTCTCGCCTAGATATTCCACCACGCGATCCCCGCATTTGAGATCCCGCGCAGCATACAAGCCCCGTCCGTGGACGGTGGATTCGCGGATGAAATAGGCGGGAGCAGTAGGATCGGGGAGTTTGCTAGGCATGGGGCGGATGATGGAAGCAGTTCTCCGCAAGGTCAAGGGTGAGCCCAGTCACCGTGGGCACTTTCAATTGTACTTCCGTTTTTGGGTTCTACGTCAAATAGTGTGGGAAAATTTACGAGGGCATGAGGTCTAACTTTCCGCAGTGGAAGAGAATCCGGACTCGATACTGCTCTGCATTTCTAAAGCCCCTGGCGGCACTCTTGATGGCTTGGATGGCGCTGTTGAAGCCTTCAGCCATCGCGTTGGAGATGGGAAGCGCGCTATTTCGCGGGCTGCGGGATGCTTACACTTGGATCAAGACCGTGCTAGGAGAGACGGCTCGGCTGCACAGAGCGGTCAAGCAAGGCGGGGTAGATCCAGAAATCCACGCGCTGATTCGGAAGTCCCTGGGGCTAGATCTAGCCCATGCCCACGCGGAGGGGACGGCTAAGGAGGTGGGAGGATTACTGCAAGGGAAGCTCGCGAATCCCGGCTTTGATCCTCCCGTTGAAGTGCCGCGCACGGCCATGGAGCAGCGAATGCTGGATGCTCTAGACCCAGACGGGCCGGGGTTCTCGGTGGCTCGTCCGGCGTTTTCAGCGGCTTACGAGGCTGACTTCCTGAAAAGGAAAAAAGCATGGTTGGAGGCTGGGGCTGATCCTAAAGAGGGCAAAGCCATCGTGGAGCATTATTACCGGAAAGAGGCTTTCTCGGGATTGTCGCGTGATGCCGTTTTATTAGTGCCGGTCCCTTCAACTGGTGGAGAGAATAGCTTACCTTGGTTATTGGCTGAGCGTATAGCGGAAGATTTCGGGCAAGAGGTTGTGACTGAGCCAGTGGCTATTCCAACAGCGCGTCAACCCGCTAAAGAAAAAGTGACGTTCTTGGAAAAGATGCGTGATCCTGTAGCGTTCAAGAAAGGGGAGGGGCTTGAAGATATGAGGGCTAAAGGCAAGGCGGTGGTGGTAGTTGAGGACGTTCATAACACTGGGGAAAGTTGGATGGCTCTGCGTGATTTTCTAGTTAGGGAAGGAATTAAGGTTGAGGGCTCGGCGGCGCTTTTGGCCACGAAAGAAGCTACTTTAGCCCAGCGCGGCAGTATGGATGCCTTGACGGAAAGGTTGCACCGTCTTACCGGGGAATCGCTTGCGGAAATATCACAAGATGTGTATGGGTTTTTCGATGGACAATTCCAAGCCTTACTCGCAAAAGCAAACACTGACGCCACCGATAGAGGTAGAGCCAGTGAAGTCCTTGCGTTCATCAGGAGCGAGCCCAGAGGAGATAGAGCGACGCAAGGTGACATACGCAGCCTCAATGAAGCGATGCGACGAATATCTGAAGCGGGAACGGGAGGAGCAGGCGGCTACAGCGTCGCTCCCGTCGCGCGGCTCCAGCAGTTAGAAAGCAGGCTGAAGGCGACGTTATCGGCGGATCCAGACGCCCGGCGGGCGGTGCTGGGGGAATCGGTGCGGAAGCTGCAAGATTTGGAATTTAATTGGTCCAGCACGAGGTGGACGGGCCAGGGGGATGAAATTAAACCCCTCTCCGAACGGAAGTCTGTGGGGGAGCTAGACCAGGAGGAAAAACAGCGGCGGATGGCGCGGGAGGATGAACTGACGGGGCCGATTTACCATCGCTATGAGCAGGCACTGAATGACACGGAACGCGCGAAGCTTTACAGCCATCCGCTGCTTGATTTCTTGCTCTCTAAGCCGAAGCCGGGGAGTCCGTTCCGCCAAGGAAAAATCATGCCCTACAGCTATGCGGTGGAGCATGGGTATCTGAAAAACGGTGGGGAATACGATGCGCGGGACAATGTGCCCAGCATGTTTTTCAAAGGACGGCAACGCATTGACGATGTGGCGCGGGAAGCGCACGAGGCCATGCCGGAATATCTGAAAGACGGGGAGCCGCGCGGCGGTTAACGAGGTGACCAAGAACAAAGCGGAAGGAAGTTTGCTCCAAGACTTGCTCGGCCACGGCTTTTGACCCAGTTGGTGATCGAGTTGTAGCTTGCTCCCAGAGCTGCCACATCCCCCGTTCAAGCAACAGCGGAA